>MWDT01000432.1 GCA_002070825.1 Verrucomicrobia bacterium ADurb.Bin122 | reverse complement strand
GTCGCGCCGTCGTAGCGGCCATCGGTGTAGGCGACGTTGAAGGTCGCATTCACATGCGTGCTCGGCTGGCAGACGAACTCCACCTCGGCGCCGCGGATCCGCAGATCCTCGACCTTGCCGCGGAAGGTCGTCTCCTGGCGGCGTTGGTCGTAGAGCGCGACGCCCGCATAGAGCTTGTTATCGAGGAGCGAGAACTTCGCGCCCACCTCGGCGAGGCGACTGAGGTTTTTGAAGTCGTCGGCATCGATGATGCCGATTTTGGTGCCGTCAGTCCGCTTCAGTTTTTTCAAGCGGATGCCGCCGCCGGTGACGTTGCCGCGCACCGCGTAGGCATTCTGATAGGTCGCGTAGAGGGAGGTTTTGGGCGTGAGCCGGTACGTGAGGCTGGTGTTCCAGGAGAGCGCCGCGTCCTCGTTTTTGTCGTGCCAGATCGGCGCGCCGGTCTGATTGCCGAGCGGATCGCTCGCCTTGGCGAGGAAGGCGTCTTCGCGCAACCCGACCAGCAGCGAGAGTTTGTCCGTGAGCCTGATGTCGTCCTGCACAAAGATGGCGGGATTCCAGAGCATGGAGTCCGTCGTCTCCGGGCAGTCGTCGGCGGCCGCGAAGAAGAGTTTGCCATCGGGCCCGACGTAGCCGGGCCAGTACGAGTTGGGATAATCCGTCGCGTGGCTGAACACGCGGTTGGCGCGCGTGATGTCGTACTGGAAGAAGTATTCGTTGTAGTAGTTGGTGTAGCTCAGCCGGTCTTCCCAGCGGATCGTGCCACCGGCGATGAGCTGATGCGACTGCCCGAACAGCTCGAACTGGCGGTGCCACTCGGTGCGATTTTCCGACGTCCACTGCGTCGCATACTCCGCGTACTCGAAGGCGTGGTACCGCTTGCGATCCACGTACTCGACGAGCGTGCGGTTGATGAGCTTGCTCGCATCGCCGAGCTGGAGCGTCGCGGTGAACTGGCCGCGCACGACGCGTGCGTTGGAATAATCACCCGGCGACAGCAGCGTGGCGTCGCGGGGGATTTTGACCAACGTAGTTCCGTCGATCGTGCCCGCGATGGCACCGGTCGCGTCGTTGTAGCCGAGGTCGGCAACGTCGCCGGTGTAGTAGAGCCCGTGATCGATCAGCGCCTGCGTCGGGCGATTGACGCCGAGAAGTTGGGGCGCGGCCTGCCACATGTACTGGGCGTTGGCCTCCAGGGTCAGATCGTCGGAGACTTTGCGAATCCAAGAGACAAACAAGTCCTGGCGGTCATCCCGCCCCCCGTGGCGGCGGAAAAAGGTGTCGTCCTCCTTGCCTTCGTAGCTCACGCGCCAGGCCGATTTGCCGTCGGCGGTCGGCGCTGTCGTGTCGATCTGCCACGAGGCGTTGAGCCACGATCCGCCCTCGGGCACCCAGGTGCCGATGCGCGTGGTCACCGTCGTCTCGGCGGCAAACTTCGGCGCCTTGGTCACGTAGTTCACGTAGCCGCCGGTGAAAAAGCCGGAGCCGTAGATGGCCGAGCCGGGGCCGCGCACGACGTCCACCGCCTCGACGTTGTTAAAGGAGGGCGCGTAGCCGAAGTTGTTATAACTGATCCGCTGGCCATTGATGAACGTCTCGGCCAGATCGCCGCGGATATTCGGGATGGTGGCCTTGCCGTAGCTGGCCGGCGCGTAGCTGCCGGGCGCGTAGGCGACAAACTCGGCCACGCCATTGATCCCGCGTTCGCGCAAGAGCGCCTGCGAGATCGTCGAGACCGCACGCGGCGTCTCCAGAATCGAACGGCCATCGCCAAACACGCTCTGCATCGGGCGCACAAGCGGGTTGATGGAGTCCTCGACCGGTACGTCGGTGACGACAAAGCGGTCGAGCGACAGGATTTCTTCGTCGGGTGGGACGGCTGGGCTGGGTTCCGCACCGAGCCAGACAGCCGAGAGGCTGAGGGCTGCAGTGAGGAGCGGGATTCGTGTCGGGAGTTGCATCATTTGTGTGATGCCCGACCCAAATCGGACTCCCGGTCAGAAAGGCGCGGCGCACCGAGCGCCGCCTCTGTTTCCTTCGCCGGTATAATCCGTTTCAGGTTCCAAGGGTCGAACGGTCGGTCGCACCGCAATCTCAGCCTTCCGCGGAAGGCACCCCTACAGGCAAGGCGGCGTTTGAAAGGCCTGCGCACGGCCCAAGCAAGCCCGCTTTTCAGCCAGACCCCACAACTCAATCCCTATAAATCACATGGGCCGCCCCTTTCGAGGCGGCCCATATGACCTAACACCAAGCAAACCGTAGAACTTTAAACCTATTCGCCCCT
>MWDT01000431.1 GCA_002070825.1 Verrucomicrobia bacterium ADurb.Bin122 | reverse complement strand
CAGGTCTCAGAAGCCTGTGCCTAACCGCATGCGGGTTCGAGTCCCGCCTTGGGCACCATTTTATAGCAGCCTCCGAAGGTGAGGCTGCATGGTTTTCTCAGCGACCGCCGATATGCTCGGGCGGGCTGGCTGGGAAGAGGCTCCCCGGTATTGGCCGCAGTCGGGAGGGAATTGATTTTGTAGGAGAATTCCTACAATTAAATGCTTTTTACCTGCGCTTTACAAAACGATGACGTTTGCGCACGGTAGGGCTGTCTAGCCGCTATCCCCATGCGTTTTCCCTTAAATGCCCCTGTGCTCGACGTGAGCTTTGATGCGCCACGCGTGCCCTGCGTGTCTGCATAGAGGACGTGCATCCATGAATCGGGCGGCTCGCGCTGTGAATTTTTTACACATGAAACCATTCCGCAAATCCCCTCGTTCAGCCACCGGCCTCACCAAGCTCAATTCGCCACCGGATTAGCCGGAGCTCTCGCGTTGACCTCTGGCGCGCTCGCCCAGACTGCCGACGCTACGCACGCCATGGACGGGGCCACGGTGGAAACCCACCAGACGACGGCCTCCGGTGTGACTTTGAACATGGATGCAGGCCTCTCGGCCGTCGCCTTGGGCAGCACCACGGCCGCCAGCGGCAAGACGATTACGAATGCCGGCACGCTCACGGCGACCGTCGACGTGGTCCAGATCCAACAGGGCAGCGGTAATACTATCATCAACGAGAGCACGGGCACGATCTCGTCGGCCCTGTCGGTCGCCGCCGCCGGTCTGCCGCCAGTGCTCTACGGCGGCGTGAAGGCGGACGTGGCGCCGCAGATCGTCGCCGCGCACCTTCAGTCCGGCCGCCTCATCGACGACCATGTGATCGCTCCCGCCGGCGGGGCGGCGGAACTCGCGTCGCCGGTCACGCACCTGCTCGTGCTCGACACCGGCGTGGGCGAGGCGAAGACGAAGTTTTTCCAGTTCTCCTTCGTCGAGGAGTTGAAGCGCCGCGGGTTCGCCGATCAGGTGCAGGTGGTGCGTGCCCTCGATCTCGGCGTGTACGACGAGGGCGTGGTGGTGACCCTCCTGCCCGCAGGCGTGACCTACACCAATGTGCTCGCACCCGACGTGGCGCGCATCGTCGAGCAGTCGGTCCAGGGCCGGCAGGTGGTCGACGACCTGCGCTGGACGAAGCCCGATCCGCAGGTCCGGATCGTCCTGCGCAACTGCGGGTCGATCGACCCCGAGTCGTTGCAGGACTATCTGGAACGCGCGCACGGATACCAGGGGCTCCGGGCGGCGTTGTCGCGACCGCCCGAGCAGGTGATCGAGGAGCTGAAGCGCAGCGGGCTGCGCGGGCGTGGCGGCGCCGGGTTCCCCACTTGGCAGAAGTGGAGCTTCACGCGTCAGCAAAAAGCGGAGCCGCGGTGCGTGATCTGCAACGGCGACGAGGGCGACCCCGGCGCATTCATGGACCGCAGCGTGCTCGAGAGCGATCCGCACAACGTGCTCGAGGGGCTGATGATCGCCGGCTACGCGATCGGCGCGGCCCACGGCTATTTCTACATCCGGGCCGAGTACCCGAAGGCGGTCGAGCGTGTCGAGCGGGCGCTGGTTCAGGCCCGCGAGGCCGGACTGCTCGGGCGCAACATCCTCGGCACGGACTTCTCGTTCGACGCCAAGATCCGGCTCGGCGCCGGCGCGTTTGTTTGCGGCGAGGAGACGGCCCTCATCGCCTCCATCGAGGGCAAACGCGGCAGCCCCAGCCCGCGCCCGCCGTATCCCTCGGTCCGCGGCCTGTGGGGCCGGCCCACCGCGATCAACAACGTCGAGACCCTCGCCAACGTCCCGGCCATCCTGTTGCGCGGCGGCGCCTGGTACGCCGGCTACGGCACCGAGACGACGAAGGGCACCAAGGTCTTCGCCGTCACCGGCAAGGTGAAGACCGCCCAGCTCGTCGAGGTGCCGATGGGCACCACGCTGCGCTCCATCGTGTTCGACGTGTGCGGCGGCGTGCTCGAGGACAGGGACATCAAGGCCGTGCAGACCGGCGGCCCGTCGGGCGGCGTCATCCCCGACAAGCACCTCGACACGCCCGTGGCCTACGAGACCCTCCAGCAGCTCGGCTCCATCATGGGCTCGGGCGGCATGATCGTGATGGATACGACGGACTCGATGGTCGACGTCGCGAAGTTCTTCCTGAAGTTCTGCGTCGACGAGTCGTGCGGTAAGTGCGCGCCGTGCCGGATCGGCGGCTTCCAGATGTTGCAGATCCTCGACCGCATCTCCCGCGGCCGGGGCGCCGCC
>MWDT01000430.1 GCA_002070825.1 Verrucomicrobia bacterium ADurb.Bin122 | reverse complement strand
CCGGGCCTCCTCGGAATCGTCGCCGCACTGCGGGCCGCTGCGCACCGCCGCGATCATCAGATTCTTCGCCGTGTGTTCCTGGGAGATGAACTCAAAGACCTTCGTGCGGTAGCCGGCCCATTCGAGCAGCAGCGCGCGGAGCGCATCGGTGGCAAACTCCGCGTGGCGCTCCTGCCAGATTCCGTGCCGCAGCGCGGGCGCGAGCACCTCGGGCGCCTGCAACTGCGGGCGCAGTTCCTTCTGGCAGCAGGGCGCGACCAGCAGCAGGCGCGCGCCGGCCCGGTGCCCGCTCGCCAGTGCGTCGTCGGTCGCGGTGTCGCAGGCGTGTAGCGCGATCAGCACGTCGAGCGCTTCCTGCGGCGTGTCGGCGATTGCTGCCCGCCTCGAAACGCAGCCCTGCCAGCTCGTGCTTTTTCGCGAGCGCGTTGCACTCCTCGACGAGGCCCGGCCGCAGCTCGATGCCGACGACTTCCGCGCGGTCGCCCAGCAGCTCCGCGACGGAGAACGTGAGGTAACCCTTGCCGCAGCCCATATCGACGATGCGCAGCGGCTTCTCCGGTTGTCCTTCGATTCCGGCCTCCGTGAGCAGGTGGCGGACGAGCTCGGCGAATTTCTGGATCTGGCGAAACTTGTGCGCCATTTCCGCGCGCGGCTGGCCGTGCGGGTTGGTCACGCCGAGGTCGCGCAGCCACGGGCGATCCGCCGGGATCAGGTACTGTTTGGTGCGGTCGTGCGCGGCGGCGGACGTGGCCGGCGCCGCCCCTGTGGCGGCGTGGATCGCGAGGCGGTCGCGGCCCTGCGGCTCGCATTGCAACTGCGCCGTCTGCTCGGCGGTGAACAGGTGGGCGTCGAGAAACGTCTGGCCGATGAGCCCGCGGAGTTTTTCCAACGCCTCTGCCGGCGGCAGGTTTTGCGTGAGGTCGCGCGTCGCGTGGCGCCACACGAGGCTCAGGTGCGGGCCGGCTTTGAGCGCGATGGGCCGCACGAACAGATTGCGCAGCGTGGCGTCGTCGCCCCGGTATTTCCCGAGCGTGAGCTTGGCCAGCGTGCCGTCGTGGATCGCGGCAGTCAGCAGCTCGAAGAAGCGGTCGCGCGCGGGAGTGGAGTCGGTCATGGTGGACCACGCTGGCGACTGCGGCGCGGGCCGCAATCCCGCTTGTGCGCACGAAAAAGCCCGGCGTGGAGTGCGCCGGGCTTCAAGAGTCGGTCGGGTTATTTGCCCTGCTTGGCGAGGATGGCCTCGATCTCGTCCATGACGCGATTCATGCGGGCGACGAGCGCGCGGTAGGGCGCGGGCGTGGCCAGATCGACGCCGGCGCGTTTCACGAGGTCGTACGGGTAGTCGGAGCCGCCGGCCTTGAGCAGGCCGAGGTACGTGTCGACCGCGCCGGGCTCGTGGTCGAGGATGCGTTGGGCAAAGGCCTGCGCGGCGGCGATGGAGGTCGCGTACTGGTACACGTAGAAGGCCCGGTAGAAATGCGGGATGAACGCCCACTCGACGGTCACGCGGTCGTCGATGGTGAGCACGCCCTGATCGTGGCCGTGGTAGCGGCGGAGCAGGTCGCCGTAGATCTGGCCGAACTTCTCGCCGGAGAGCGCCTCGCCCTTTTCGACGGCTTCGTGGATCGCCAGCTCAAACTCGGCGAACATCGCCTGGCGGAAGAAGGTGCCGCGCAGGGCTTCGAGTTCGTTGCCGAGATAGTAGAGGCGCTCCTCGTCGGTCTTGGCGATCTTGAGCATGTGCTCCTGCAGGAGCGTCTCGTTGAGCGTGGAGGCGATCTCCGCCACGAAGATGCTGTAGTCGGAGGTCTGGAACGGCTGCGCCTCGTGCGAGTACACGGAGTGCATCGCGTGGCCCCACTCGTGGGCGAGCGTCGAGACCGAGTCATAGTTTTTGCTGAAGTTCATCAACACGTACGGGTGCGCATCGTGCACGCTGCCGTTCATGTAGGCGCCGGCGCGTTTGCCGGGCTGCGGGTAGAGGTGCATGTAGCGGCCGTTGAAGCCCGCGCGGAGTTTGGCAACGTAGTCGTCGCCGAGCGGCTGCACCGCCGTGAGCGTGAGCTCCCTGGCCTCCTCGATGGAGAACGGGCGGTCGAGCTTCACGAGCGCCGGGTAGATGTCGTGGTAGCGCAGATCGTCGATGCCGAGCATGCGCGCGCGCAGCTTAAAGTAGCGGTGCAGCGTGGGCAGGTTGGCGTTGGTTTCGCTGACGAGCGTGCGGTAAACCGACTCGGGCACGTTGTCCGACGAGAGCGCGGCTTCGAGCGAGCTCTTGTGTTTGCGG
>MWDT01000429.1 GCA_002070825.1 Verrucomicrobia bacterium ADurb.Bin122 | reverse complement strand
CTGTCCACGAGAGCCACCGCCTCCAGCACACTGGACGTCAGCAGGCGCGGCGAAAAATCAGTCCCCATGTTGAAGGTGGCCGATACCTCGTTGCCGGTCGCCTCCGTGCGCGTGCGAAACACTCCGTTGACGTACCACTTCACCGTGCCCGGCTTGCGACCGCCCCAGTTGACATGCGCCGTGTAGCGGTTGGAAAGCGCCACGCCTTGCAGGAAAAAGCCGTCGTATTGCGGCTTGATCTCCGTCACTTGGACCGCCCCCAGCAACCCCATGGAGATGTCGCCCATGTCGACCGTCTTCGTCCCCACGGGCACCGTCACGGTCCGCGTCTCGTAGTAGTTGCCGGACATCACCGTCACCACGGTACCGCTCTGCACGCTCACCCCGGTAAACGAGAAACAGCCCCGCTCATCGGTGAGCCTAGAGACTGCCCCGGGGATGCTCACGGAAGCCCCGGATAGCGGCTCGTGGCTCCTGGCATCGACCACACGCCCCGACAACCCACTCGCAATGCCGACTGCCGATCCCAATGCGGGAGTCGGCACACCCACATCGGCACAAAGCGACGCCGGCACGGCAGACAAGAAGCCTAGGAAACACAGGATGAGGGCGGGGATACGTGGTGACATGCGGGGGGAGGTTGGGCTGATGGGTTGAAGCGCACCTTGGGCCGGCCCCCATGTGACGACGCGTTTTCCACGCGCAACGCGTAGATCGGGGCAGGCACACTTGGGGTTGGAGAAACGGCCTTCGGCCAGAGGAAGTGGAGAAAGACTGAACGTCAGATATGCTTACAAACAAGGCAGAACCGACGCATTTCATGAAAAATTTAAGTGCCGTTGCCGATTCGCGCACCAAAGTGACTTCCGCCACCGAAAGCACCCCGCGCCGCGTCACCGTGCGTCATGCCGCGCAGCCCGGCACCCGCCTCAGCCCACGATCCACTTCACGGCCTCGCCAGCCGCGGCAAAGCCAAACGGCGCCGTCACAAATGCCGCCGCGCCGAAACCGCTCGCGCAGTCCATCCGCAGGTTCGTCCCCGGCTCGGGCTCGGTCTTGCACGAGCCATCCGCCCACGGGAAAACCTGTTTCTCCGCCGAGTACACGCAGCGCACGCCGTACCGGTTGCCCTCGCCATGTGCGAAACCATGGTCGCGGCGCAGCTTCTTGCGCACCAGCCGCAGCAGCTCGTCGCCCGTCGCCTCGCCCAGATCGCCCGCGCGGATCAGCGTCGCATCGCACTTTCCGCCCGCGCCGCCGACCGTCACGCAACGCCGCCCGCGCTTCACGCACTCCGCGATCAGCAGCGCCTTGTTCGTCATCCGGTCGATCGCGTCGATCACCACATCGTGGCCCGGTGCGAGCAACCGCTCCGCCGTTTTCTCAGTGAAAAACTCCGCCTCGTCCGTCACCCGGCAGGCCGGATTGATCAACCGCACCCGCTCCGCGAGCACCGCCACCTTCGGCCGGCCGATCTGCCCGTCGAGCGCCGGGAGCTGCCGGTTGACGTTGGTGATGCACACATCGTCCATGTCGATCAGCGTGAGCGCGCCCACGCCGCTCCGCGCCAGCGCCTCGACCGCCCACGAGCCCACGCCGCCGACGCCCACCACCGCCACATGCGCCGCATGCAGCCGCGCCAAGGCCTCGCGCCCCAGCAGGCGCCCCACTCCGCCAAAACGATCGAGATAGTCCTGCTCCATGTTGGAAACGCTCCGACTTACCGGCCCACGCCGTCGTGCGTAAAGCTCCTTTCGCCCCGAATTGCCGCTTGTCGCGCCGCGCCGGGCGCGTTGTTTTCGCCAATCAGGCACCCACGACTCCCGCCGCATGCAAAATCACGCCACGCTCTATCTCCGACTGCTCGGCCTCACGCTGCTCATCCTCGCCCTCTGGCAGGGCCTTTCCAATCTCGTCGAATCCTGGCGCGAATTCAGCCCCACCTACGCAGTCCATTTCCTTTGCAGCGAAGTCCTCCGCCCGGCCATCGCCGCCCTCCTCGGCGCCGCACTCATGGCCGCCAGCCGCCCGCTCGCCCGCCGGCTCACGCGCGACCTCGACCGCTCCTGAGCCGCCATGCCCCGCTGGCAAAACACTGCCCGCCGGCTTCGCCGGACCGCAGGCGCACTTCTCGTCTGCGCAGCGTTTGCCGCGACTGCCCCGGCCGAGCCCGCCGACGCCACGCCCGCCACACCGTCGGCCGCCTTTGTCGCAGAAAACCAAGCCTGGCTCGACGCACTTTTCTCCCGCCTCGACGAACGCCAGCCCGCCCTCCAGCCCGCGCTCGCGCACTGGCG
>MWDT01000428.1 GCA_002070825.1 Verrucomicrobia bacterium ADurb.Bin122 | reverse complement strand
CCCCGACCAGCCGTTCACGCGCGATTTCCAGGTGGACACGCAGATCCCGAAAGCCGTCGTGGCGATTTACTGGCCGACGACCGATGGCAACGATATCAAGCTCGCGCGGCGTCTGCGCTTGCTCACGGATGTGCTCAGCGACCGCCTGCGCGTGAAAGTGCGCGAGGAGATGGGCGATGCCTACGGCTGGCACGCGGGGTGTGAATCCGGCGAAACTTATCCCGGCTACGGCTACATTTTCGCGAGCACCGTCGTGGCTCCTGAAAAGACCGAGGCCGTGCAGCAGGCCATCCTCGCCGCGGCGGAAGATCTCCAGAAAAACGGTGTGACGGACGACGAGCTGACGCGTGCCAAGCTGCCCGTGTTGACCGCGCTGCGCGAGAGCGCCCGCACCAATGGCTACTGGCTCGGCCGAGTGCTCGACCGGGCCCAGGAAAAGCCGGAGCTGCTCGACTGGTGCCGCACGCGTTACTCCGACAACGAGGCCATCACCAAGGCCGAGCTCGATGCGCTCGCGAAACAGTATTTCGTTCCGACGCGGGTCTGTCGCGTGGTGTCGCGCCCGGCGGCTCCCGCCGCCAGTGCCCCGGTGCCGGCGAAATAACTCAATGCTTCGAGAGACTGAGCGCGCCAGGGGCGGCTCAGTCTTTCGGCGCTGTCATCGCCGAGCGCGTGAGGAAGTAGTGGCTTTTCCCGAGTTCGACGAACTCGCGGACGATGCGGAAACCGGCCTTCTGGTAACAGTGGAGTGCGCGCAGATTGACGGTTTCGGTGCAGAGAGTAAAAAACGGTGGGCGGAGGGCTGACGTGATTTCGTCGATGGCCAGCGCGAGCGCGCGGGTGCCGATTCCTTGTCCGAGGATTTCGGAGATGCCGATGAGGAGATCGAGATCGACTCCGCCGGCGGCAATTTCGGTGAGGCCGGCCTCGTCGAGCTCGTGCCGGGTGAGCACGTGCCAGCGGAGAAATCCGACCGGCCTGGCGTCGGCGAAAATCATGCGCACATCGCGGGGAGCGGCGGAGCCGAGTGCGTCGGCCAGTGTGGTTTCACCCCACCATTGGGTCACGTGGGGCGCTCGTAGCCAGCGTTGGAGCTCGGGTTCGTGGAGGCCCGCGTCGTAGGCAGTCAGCGTGACGGCGGGCATGGCTTCGGAGTGTGGAGACGTTGCGCCCGGCTATTTGCGGACGGTGAGCAGCTCGCAGTGCACGGCGCGCTTGGCTGCGGGATCGTAGGTGACGATCGCGCCGGAGAGGCGCACGTCGCCTTCGGCGATTTCGAAGCGGCGCGGCATGCCGTCGAGGAAACGTCCGAGCACGGGTTTGATCTCGCGGCCGATCACACTGGCAAACGGGCCGGTCATGCCGACGTCGCACATGAAGGCGGTGCCTTGCGGAAGGACGGCAGCGTCGGCCGTGGCGACGTGCGTGTGTGTGCCGAGGACGGCGGCGGCGCGTCCGTCGAAGTACCAGCCCATGGCCTGTTTTTCCGAGGTGGCTTCGGCGTGGATTTCGATAAAGGCGGCGTCGGCGAGCCCGGCGCCCACGGTCTTGGCGAGTACGGCGTCGGAGGAAAGGAACGGGCATTCGCCTTTCATGCCGATGAAGTTGCGGCCGATGACGGTGAAGACGGCCAGGCGGAAACCGTTTTTCTCGAGGATGAGGTGGTCGCGTCCGGGGCAGGCGGCGGGGAGATTGGCGGGACGGCACACGCGGTCGAGGCCGACGATTTCACCGTCCCAGCCCTTTTGGTCCCAGACGTGGTCGCCGAGGGTGACGGCATCGACGCCCGCTGCGAGGAGGGACTTGGCAATGCTGCCGGTGATGCCGGAGCCGGCGGCGGCGTTTTCGCCATTGGCGATGATGAAGTCGAGTTGGTGCTCGGCGCGGAGCGTGGCGGCGCGCTCGATCACGATGTCACGGCCGGGTTTGCCGACGATATCTCCGATGAAGAGGAACTTGATCACGGCCCCACGGAACACGGTGCGGCGGGGGGAACCAATCGCAAAGTATCGAGCTGGGGCGGGTGGACTGCGGGCCCGCCCTCTGGAATCGCTCGGGGCACGGTGTTTTTGAAAGGTGTTAAGTAAAAATCGAATTTTTCTTAAGAGTGTTAAGATTTTGATATGCAGCGTAATGATTACGTTCTCCGTGTTTTTTTGAGAAAAGTGAGCGGTTTTTTTGAGCGTTTTCGCGAGTGCCGCATCTACCTCTGTGTAGTCAGAAGCGCCCACAGGGGCGAATAGGTTTAAAGTTCTACGGTTTGCTTGGTGTTAGGTCATATGGGCCGCCTCGAAAGGGGCGGCCCA
>MWDT01000427.1 GCA_002070825.1 Verrucomicrobia bacterium ADurb.Bin122 | reverse complement strand
CAACTCGGTAAAGAGCTTTTCCCGGGCAAAGCGGGGCGCATTTCCACCCGTGCCGACGACGACCGCCGGAGCCTTCCCAAACGCATCCCTTGCCACGACTTGAACCAGTTCGCGGATCGCCCCGGCATGGCCGTAGAAAAGCCCGCTGGCGATCGCCTCGCGCGGAGAACGCCCCAATGGCGCGGGCCGGCGGACCGGCAACACCTCGGGCAACTGGGCCGTGCGCGCCGCCAGCATCTCCGACCACAGCGCCAAGCCCGGAAGGATCGCGCCGCCGGCGATGCGCCCGGTGCGCGTCAGCGCGGTGACGGTCGTCGCGGTGCCGCAATCGACCACGATCACGTCGCGCCGCGGAAAAAGAGCGCGGGCCCCCACGGCGGCCGCGAGCCGGTCCGTGCCCAGTTCCTGGGGACGCCGGTAGCCGATCTCCAGCCCGTGGTCGGCGGCGGCGGTAAGCAACTGCGGCGAGCAACCCCACGTCGTCTCAATCTGGCGCACAAAAGTCTCGGTGAGTGCCGGCACGACGGAGCACAGCGCCACCGCGTCGAACGGTCCGCGCACCCGGTCGACCACGAGTTTCTTAAACCCGTGCGGCTCCGCCGCCTCGCGGACGGGCACGCGAAAACGCCGGCCGATGCGCGAGCCCGCGCAGACGCCGCCGAAGAGCGACGTGTTGCCGACGTTGAGGACGAGCGTGCTCATGCCTGCGGCGCCAACTGGTCCAGGATGTCCGCCGCCGCTGCATCGATCGCGGCTGCGAGCGCGACGGTGCCGGAGATCGGCTGCGGTGTGCCGTCGGCCGAGCGGTAGAGCCAAAACGGATGCACGGGCGCGTGGCGGATTTCCACGAGGTCGTTTTGCACCGTGGCATCGACCGTGCCTGTGGCGAACTGGGCGGCGACCGCCGCGCGGCGGGCATGATCGTCGGCGCCGACGGTGAGCTTGAAGCCGATGACGGCGAGCGGGCGCGGCGAAAAGGACTTGAGCTGCGGGAGGAGCTTCGGGTTGCGCACGAGGCGCACGGTGAGCGACTCGGCGTCGGAGGTGATCTTGTCGTCGCGCACCTGCTCCGGGCGGTAGTCGGAGACGGCGGCGGTCATCACCACCGCGTTGACCGCGCCGATGGCGAGCCGCTCGCGCAGGAGCATCTCCAGATCGGCGGTCGAGGAAAACGTGTCCACATCCTGCACGAGGTGCGGCTGCGTGGCGCCCTCGCCGCGCAGGAGCGTGACGGTGTGCCCGCGCACGGCGAGCGCGTCGGCCAGCGCCGCGCCCGTGGAGCCCGTGCTGACGTTGGAGAGGAAGCGCACCGCATCGAGCGGTTCGCGCGTGGCTCCGGCAGTGACGAGGAAGTGCATGCGGAAATATAGGCGGGAGACGAAGCGGGGCCAACGAGGAACACGTGGCGCGGGCGGCGCGCCACGAATCCGGGCGGCGATCAGCCTTTTTTCACGGTCTTGATGATCTCGGCGGCGATCTTTTCGGGATCGGCGAGGCGGCCGGCGCCGGTATCGCCACAGGCGAGCAGGCCCGCCTCGGGCTCGACCACGCGCACGCCCCAGCTCTTGAGTTTTTCGACGGAGCCCTGCGTGGCCGGGTGCTGCCACATGTAGGTGTTCATCGCGGGGGCGATCCACCACGGCTTCGACTCGCGTTCCCAGGCGAGGAAGAGCGACCCGGTGAGGTCGTCGGCCATGCCGGCTGAGAGACGGTTGATGGTGTTGGCCGTGGCGGGGCAGACGATCGCGAGATCGGCCTGGCGCGCGAGGTCGATGTGGTCGAGCGCGCGGCCCGGCTCCCACATGTCGGAGACGACGGGGCGGCCGGTGAGCGCTTCGAGCGTGGCCGGCCCGATGAATTTCAACGCCGCCGGCGTGGCGACGGTCTGCACGGCGAGGCCCGCCTGGCCGAGCCGCGAGAGCGCGGTGCAGGCCTTGTAGCAGGCGATGGAGCCGGTGAGGAAGAAGAGGACGTTAACGCGCGACATTGTCGATCAAGCGGGTTGCGCCGAGGCGCACGGCACCGTAGCGGCGCAGGGCGTGATCCTCGACATAGTCCACCACGAAGCCGGATTTTTCGAGCTGTTCGCGGGCGTCGGCTGCCGTGGTGGCGGTGGACAGGATTTTGTAGAACGAGGGCGCGAGCGCGCGCTCGGCGGGCGAGAGGCGGGCGTTGCGCGAGCTCATCGCGAGGCCGTCGGCGTCGCGAATCAGCGGGCACGGCACGATCTGCGTGGGCAGGAAAAACGCCTGGCACATGCCGCGGATCAGCTCGAGCTGCTGGTAGTCCTTCTCGCCGAAAAACGCGCGATC
>MWDT01000426.1 GCA_002070825.1 Verrucomicrobia bacterium ADurb.Bin122 | reverse complement strand
CAGGCCACCCTGCCATATCGCGGCCACGCGTATGACAAGGTGATGATGAACACCTACAAGGCCCTCAACTACCTCGCACTCGGCGAGCGCGACAATGCCCGCGTCGAGTTGAACCGCGCCCTGCAACGCCAGAAGGATGCCGTCGCCGAAAATGCGAAGCGCCTCGAAGCCGCGCAGGAGGATGCGAAGGCCGCCAAGAAGGACGGCGCCAGCCAGAATGGTGCCACCGCGAGCTACGACGTCGAAAAGGCCCAGAAGGACCCGCAGACCTCCGCTGCGCTGGCCCAGGTCGAGAATGAGTTGTCCACCCAGCTCCGCGCCTATGGCGACTACGTGAATCCGTTCTCCGTCTTCCTCGACGGCCTGTTCTTCCTGGCTCAGGGCGAGGGCGGTTCCGATCTCGAACGCGCGCGCAAGTCCATCGAGCGCGTCGCCGCCATGGTGCCGGACAACGCCTACCTGCAAACCGAACACCAGATCGCCGAGGCCGCTGCCAACGGCAAGGCCCTCGAACCGACCACCTACGTCTTCTTCGAGACCGGCTCGGCTCCGCACCGCAAACAGATCCGCATCGATATCCCCACCTTTATCGTGACGGATCGCGTCTCCTACGTTGGCGCCGCCTTCCCCCGTCTCGAGTTCAACGACGATTTTGCGTCGAGCCTCTCCGTTTCCGCCGCCGGGCAGTCGCTCGATACGGCGCTGCTGTGCAGCATGGACAGCGTGATCGCGCAGGACTTCAAAAACGAGTGGCCCACCATCATCACCAAGACCCTCATCACGACCGGCCTGAGGGCTACGCTTGATGCCGTCGTCCAGAATCAGGTGAAGGATCAGGGCTGGCAGGCCCAGCTCGCCGCCAAGATCGCCATGGTCGCCTACCAGGCCTCCACCAACATCGCCGACACGCGTACGTGGACCACCCTGCCCAAGCAGTTCCAGTATTGCCGCCTCGCCACTCCGTCCGACCGCCAGCTCACGCTGACCTCCGGCACGCAGTCGCAGACGATCACGCTGGAGCCGGGTAAGATCAACGTGGTCTATGTGAAGAGCGTTTCCTCCACCTCTCCGCTTTGGGTCTCCCAATTTATCCTCCAATGAAAAACATCGCATTGTTTGCTCTCGCCGCCGGCTTTGCCGCGCTCACCGGTTGCACCACCAACGTCAACACCGTTGAGCGCGCCTCGCCCCAGGCCCAGCCCAACTACGTGGCCGACAAACGCGTGGTCACCGACGCCTCGCTCTCCGGCGCGCTCCGCGTCAACAGCGTCAACCAGGCCGTCGTCAGCGGCAACCTCCTCAAGGTCCAGGCGCAGCTCGAAAACCTGAAGAGCAGCGTGCGCGCCTTCAACTACCGCATCGAGTGGTACGACCAGGAAGGCATGCTCGTCTCCAGCCCGACCGAAGGCTGGAAACTCGTGCGCCTCCAGGGCCGTGAAACCACCTCGATCTCCGCCGTCGCCATCTCCCCGCGCGCCGTCGATTTCGTGCTCAAACTTCAGGAAGCCAACTAACCTTTCCCACACATGAAATATCCCCGTCTATCCTCCGCGCTCTTCGCCGCCGCCGTGCTGCCCGTCTCGCTCTTCTTCACGGGCTGCGAGAGCACCGATGCCAAATATGTCGACTCGAAGGGACCCGAGACCGTCGTCTCCCTCGACCAGATCAACATCCAGGACTGGACCAACGCGTCCGACCAGATGATCTCCTCGCTGCTCACCTCGGGCGTGCTTGAGCGCGCGCCGGAGCAGCCCGCCATCATGGCGGTTTCCCGCATCGTCAACAACACCCAGCAGCAGGTCGATACCGACATGCTCACCAAGAAGATCCGCGTGGCCCTCAATCAGAGCGGCAAGGTCGTCACGACCACCACGATCGGTCTCGGTGGCAAGGCGGAAGATCCGCTCGCCAAGGATGCCGCGGATATGAATGCCTTCATGTCCGGCGAGAAGCAGCAGACCAAGATGCCGTACTACACGCTCTCCGGTAAGCTCCTCGAAGATCGTGCGCGCGCTGGCAGCACCCGCCAGGTCACGTACACCTTCCAGCTTTCGCTGACCGAGGTGCGCTCCGGCCTCGCGGTCTGGGAAGACGAAAAGCAGATCACCAAGCAGGGCAAAAAAGCCTCGGTTGGCTGGTAAGCTCCTTCGTTCGTCAGTCCTTTTTTTCGATCCCGCCGCCTTCACAGGCCGGCGGGATTTTTTTGCCCGCACGCCGATGGTTCGAGTGCGTGTGGTGCGGTTGGCTACTCGAGCTCGATGAGCCCCCGTTTGACTCCGGCGAGGATGGCCTGGGTGCGCGCGGAGACGTTGAGCTTCGT
>MWDT01000425.1 GCA_002070825.1 Verrucomicrobia bacterium ADurb.Bin122 | reverse complement strand
CGACGTCGGCCACCTCTGGCGCACCACCGGCGACATCTACGACTCCTACGACGGCAAGAAGGGCTGGGAGATGGGATGGAAGAAGATCCTCGATCTGCAGTATGACCTCGTCACCAACTCGCAAGGCTCCGACGGCCTCGCCAAGTACGCCGGCCCCGATCACTGGAACGACCCCGACATGATGGAAGTCGGCAGCCACGGGCTCACGTTTGCCGAGTCCCGCGCACACTTCACCTTCTGGTGCATCCTCGCCGCCCCCCTCATGGCCGGCAACGACCTCCGCCACATGACGCCCGAGATCTGCGCCGTGCTCACCGACAAGGACGCCCTCGCCGTCAATCAGGACGCGCTCGGCAAACAGGGTTTCCGCGTCCTCGCCGAACCCGCCAAAAACATCGAAGTCTGGGTGAAAGAGCTGAGCAACGGCGACTGGGCCGCCGCCGCCCTCAACACCTCCACTCAGGAGGCCGAGCTCACACTCGACTGGGGCTACTTCGGCTGGGTCTTCAAGGGCAACAAGTACGACCTGTACGACATCTGGGCCAAGAAACCCGCCGGCACGACCGAGACGCCTTATAAGGCCAAGGTCGCCTCGCACGACGTCGTGTTCTTCCGCCTCACGCCGAAGAAATAACGTCCGCCCTGTTTCCTGTTTTTCATCCACGCCCCGCGGTTTCCCCGCGGGGCTTTTTCGTGTACGCCACTCAGGGCGCCGGCGGCTCGGATACCTCAAGCTTCAAATCGTACACACGAAACGCCAGTGCACGCGGGTCCGTCTCCGTGGGCGCATCCGGCTCCGCCGGGTCCGTACAAAACCGCCACCGGCTTTCTCCGGGAGGCAGGCGCACCGGCCCGGTCCGGAAATTCCGCTGGTTCCATTCGAGCTGGCCGCGCCAGACCAATGCCTCGCCAACGTATAGAAACGCCTCCCGGGGCGTGTGGCTGTTGATCCCAAAACTCCACTCCGCGACCAAAGGCCGGCCATGGGGATTCTCGACACAAACCTCCGCCGGCCCGCCGCTCCACCGCGAACGCCCCCAGTACGAGCGCTCCATTTGAAACCATGGCCCGGAGAACGAAACCGACACCTGCGCCCCTCCTCCGATCTGGTCGGAAACGACACGCAGCTCGTCATAGCCGCCCACGGGGCGGAGCGTATCGATGGCCGAGACCACCGAGAGATTTCCCAGCAGACACACCGCCCACCAACGGCGCCCGTATGGGAGCGCCACGTTGAAAGCCAGAAGCATCGGCAGCAGCACACGTCCGGCCGCCCCCGGATATCCCGCCCAGACGGCATCGCCGAGAAACGCCAGAAGCACCGCGTGAATCGCCCCCACGCGCCACCACGGGTCGGACCAGCGCGGCCTCAACAGGAAGAAACACGCCTGCACGACTAGCGACACGAGGAGCGCCAGACTGTACCACGTGTAGAAGGGCACGTGGTCCGCCCCCCGGAGCACTGTCCACAACGAGACGGCACGATTGCACACGCCGGAGAACGGCAACGCAAAATTGCCGGCGCCAGCACCGCCCTCCTGCGGCAGCACATGGCGGAGATAGAAAAGCCAGAGCGCCACGGGCAACACCACCAGCACTCCCTGCACACACGTACGGCCCCAGTCGCGCCAACTCTTCCGCAGTCCATCGAGGAACGCCACCCCGGCGAGTACCGACGTTTCGCGCGCCAGCCCCGCCAGACCGAGGGTCGCCGCCGCCAGCCACGGCCGCCGCAATTCGAGCCACCGCATGCCCGCGGCCAGAAGCAGCAAGCTGGGCCCGTCGGCGAGCGCGTTGCGCACGCTTGCCAGAAGCCCGGCCGAAAAAAGCACGCCAAGCCAGCGGAGCGTCCGCTCCGCGCCGACCGGCGGAAACCAGCGCCACAACAGGGCCGCAAGCGCTAGCCACGATGCCACGTTTAGCAAGGCATACACCTGCAGGACCCAGGCCGGGCGTCCGGCACCGAGCAGATGGGCCACCCAGGGCAACAGCATCCGCCGCGCCCGGTACGCAGGGGTATCCAGAGCCCGCTGGACCTCCGGATCGGCGGGATCGGGGCGCACGGCCAGCTGCGCATAGAACTGCCCGTCGTAGCCCATCGAATGCTCCATCACGTAGGGGTTGAGTGCGCGCACCTCGGGGAGCTGCCGCTCCACAAACGAATCTCCAAACTGCACCAGGCCGCTAAACCCTTTTTGCGGGATGTAGCAGAGCGAGATCGCCCAACAGAAGAACGCCACAGCCGCCGCCATACACACGCGGCTGCCGATCTTGGTGATGTGCTGATGATCCACGAAAAAAACCTACGGGGGCCCCACGCGCCGGCAC
>MWDT01000424.1 GCA_002070825.1 Verrucomicrobia bacterium ADurb.Bin122 | reverse complement strand
CGTGCGCTCGGCCCAGCTCCAAGCCGCCGCCCGCGTCAACCACGAGTTGCTGCGGCTGTACTGGGACCTTGGACGAGCCATCGCAGATCGCCAGAAGCAGGCCGGCTGGGGCGCGGGCATCATCCCCCGGCTCGCTGCCGATCTGCACGCTGAGTTCCCGGACATGGCCGGTTTCTCCGAGCGCAACTTCGGCCGCATGGTGGCGTTCTACCGCGAGTACCCGGCCCTCTTCGCAATTTTGCCGCAGCCTGCGGCAATATTATCCGAGCCGGGAAAAGTGCCGCAGCCTGCGGCACAATTCGACCCGGTGAACAGGGTCGCGCTAATTTCGCCACCGCCGGTGGCAAAATTGGATCTGGCCGATCCGGCCTCCCCACTTTTGCAGCCGCTTGCCGAAAAACTGCCCTGGGCCCATCACGTCATCCTGATGGAGAAAGTGAAGGATCGCGACGCCCGGGCATGGTACATGCAGGCCGCCGTCGAGCATGGCTGGAGCCGCTCGATGCTCGCCGTGCAGATCGCGCAACGCGCGCACCGCCGGACCGGAAAGGCGGTGACGAATTTCGCCACCACGCTCCCGCCGCCGCAGTCCGACCTCGCGCAGCAGACGCTGCGCGATCCCTACGTGTTCGACTTCCTCACGCTCTCCACCGCCGCACGCGAGCGCGAGCTGGAGCAGGGACTGATCGACCACGTGCAACAATTCCTCGTCTCGCTCGGTGCCGGCTTTGCCTTCGTCGGCCGACAGGTGCACCTGGAGGTCGGCGGCGAGGACTACTATCTCGATCTGCTCTTCTATCACCTGAAGCTGCGGTGCTTCGTCGTGATCGACCTGAAGGCGCGAGAGTTCACGCCCGAGGCGGCGGGAAAGATGAACTTCTATCTCTCGGCCGTGGATGCGCAGCTCCGCCATCGCGACGACCAGCCCAGCCTCGGTCTGCTACTCTGCCGCGAGAAAAACCGGCTCACGGTCGAATACGCTCTACGCGACGTGAAGAAACCCATCGGCGTCGCCGAATGGCGCACCCGCCTCGTCGCCTCGCTGCCCAAGAAACTTCGCTCCAGCCTCCCGACCGTCGCCCAGATCGAAGCCAGCCTCGGACGCAGCCACACGCCCAGCCGCTGAAGCTAGCCGGAGGCCGGAATCGAGCGTCGGATATTGAACCCCGGCTTGTCCCAGTCAGCGGTTGTTCTTCAGAAACGCCTTCACCTGCGCATGTGAGCCGCAGAGGTGAAACACCAGCGCGTCGGCCTCTCGTTGGAAAACAAGCCGCAGATCGAGACCACAGCGGCACTCCATGAAAGGAGGGATGCGCCGCAAGCCAAGGCCGGCGTGCAAATGCGGTTGCCCATAGGCCGACAACGCCGCCTGCATCGCGGCGAATACCTCCCCCTCGCGCCCGTCAGGAATGCCACCCCGGAAACGCTTGGTCGCGAGGAGCTTCATTTAGCGAGATCAGCGACGCCTTTGATTTCGCGCAGCTCACCCGCAGCTCGACTCTTCGACGTCTCGCGGCGCATCCGGGCGCCCGCCCGCACCATCTCGGCACGGCTGAGATCGTATTCCGTCGCAAAGTAATCTTCATCCGCTTCGGTGACCGCAAACGGAAGGCCGCGGCGGTTTACCAACTGGGTAAGCGCCATCGAAACAAAAGCGCCCTCGTCCAACCCGATGGATTTGAGCACCGCTGCACTTCGGCGCTTCAGGTCGCTGTCGATTCGTGTGCGGAGTTGTACGGTGGCCATGCCTCAAATGTGCCCAATCGGGCTCAGGCGTCAAGAAACACAACCGCAGCGGATTTGCAGGCGGAGTTTCCGAGCCTGGCCGGGTTTTCGCCTCTGAACGTTTGGCGAATGCGGGCTTTCTATGAAGCCTACGCAGACGACGGACGGATTCTGTCACAGCCTGTGACAGAATTGGCTCCCGCAATAGTCCAACAGCCGGCGCGACGTGAAGAAACCCATCGGCGTCGCTGAGTGGCGCACCCGCCTCGTCGCCTCGCTGCCCAAGAAACTTCGCTCCAGCCTCCCGACCGTCGCCCAGATCGAAGCCAGCCTCGGCCGCAGCCCCACGCCCAGCCGCTGAGGCTAGCCGGAGACCGGAATAGAGCGCGGATATTAAGACCTAAAACCTGACCCCAGCTTGGACTGCTCGGCCGTGGATGCCCATCTCCGCCATCGCGACGACCAGCCAAGCCTCGGCCTGCTACTCTGCCGCGAGAAAAACCGACTCACGGTCGAGTACGCTCTGCGCGACGTGAAAAAAACCATCGGCGTCGCCGAATGGCGCACCCGCCTCGTCGCCTCGCTACCCAAGAAACTCCGCTCCAGCCTCCCGACCG
>MWDT01000423.1 GCA_002070825.1 Verrucomicrobia bacterium ADurb.Bin122 | reverse complement strand
AAATAGAGCGGCACGCCGTGCGCGGTGCGCAGCGTCTCGGGGAAACGATCGCCCCAGAGTACGGCCGCCACGCTGTAGAAAAACGCCGCGCCGGTGCCCGTGACGATCAGCGTAAACATGTTGGGGTCGCGCTCGCGGAGCGATTTCCACCAACGGCGCAGGAACGGCCGGCCGCACCAGAAAAACACCGGCGCCGTCAACACGCACTGGAGCCACGCCGAGGCCGGCGACGGCACGCGATGCGCGAGCGCCGGCACCATGCCGCCCATCGCCAGCAGAAACACCGGCACACTCAGCGCCAGCGCCACCCACAGCCGCGGCCGCAGATAGCGTTCCGAAGGCAGCCCCATGTAAACCGGGGCATCCGGTGCAGAGTCGGCAGGCGAAGCGTCCATGCGCGACTATACACCGGAACGGCGAAAAGCCCTCAAGCCAGCCGGATCTCGACAATAAAGTTTTGCGACTGGCCCGGCGCCACCCAGTGCAGCCCGGTCTTGTGCTCGCAGGCGTTGGCCGGCCCCATCCACGGCTCCACGCAATAGAACGGCGCCTGCGCATCCGGCGTCCACGTGACGACCGTCGTGCCCGGTGCGGGCACCGGCGAGGTGCCGACCTTGACGGTGACATCGCCCGGACGGCCCTTTTCGCCAAACACGATGGTGTTGCTCTTCAAATCGGTGTGGAAGGTGTCGCTGAGCTCGACGTTGCCGAGGGATTCCTCACGCTGGAATTTTGGTCCGGGCAGCAGCGCGCCGTTGTTGAAGTCCTGCTTGACCGTCCGACCTGCCGGCAGGCGAATCAGGTAATCCTCGCGCTTGGAGCCCTCGCTCCACGGCAGCGTGAAATAGAAATGATGGCCGGCCGACCACGGGATCGGCTGGGTGCCGAGATTGCGCAGCGTGAACTCGCACGCCAGCGCCAGCGGCTCGAAACGGTACGTCACTTCAAATTCGTAGTCGTACGGGTAGCTGGCCTTCGCCTCGGCATTGGGCACCAGTTGCGCCGCAAAACCCCGACCGTCGAGCCGCGTGACACGGAAATCGCTCTGGCGCGCGATGCCGTGGATCGGCATCGGACGGCGCACACCGTCGGCCGCGCGCCACTGGTAAATCTCCCCCTGATCAAACGAGCGCCCGCAAAACGGGAACAGGATCGGATTGCCGCCGCGGGTCTTCGCGAAGTCGTCCATCGACTTCAGCTCGGGCCAGTACACCACATCGCGGACCGAGCCATCACCCAGCTCGACATTCCAGTTCATGAGGCGCGCGCCTTTTTCAGGCGACGCCAGGAAGGTCGATTGGCCGACGCGCCACCGCACGATTTCCTGCCCGAGGTAGGAGATTTTTTCCATGTTCACGAAAAAGCATCCGCGCCCCGACCGTGCAAGCCACCGATGGAAACAAATCCACGATTTCCAACGGCCGTGCCTTGCACCTCCTCCGGCCGCTTCTCAATGTAAGCGTCCATGTTCGTCCGCTTTCTGCAACTTTTCTGGTGGAGCCTGGTGCTTGCCGTCTGCGCGCACGGCGCGGACGCCACCGAAACGTCAACACCACCTCCAAGCGCAGCCCCGATCACGACCCCCGCGGCGGCACCTGCCGCTCCCGCCACATCAGCGCCGGCCAAACGCCCCGATGTCGTCGTCATCCCCATCCGCGAGCAGATCGCCACCCCAGCCCTCTACATCGTCCGCCGCGGGTTGAAGGAAGCCATCGAGCAAAAAGCCGATGTGGTCATCTTTGATATGAAAACGCCAGGCGGCGCCCTCGACGTCACCAAAGACATCATGGAGGCGATCCGGAAATTTCCCGGACTCACGCTGACCTATGTGAACGACGAGGCCATCTCCGCCGGCTCGATCATCGCCGCCAGCACGGACGACATCTGGCTCGCCCCCCTCGGTAAAATCGGCGCCGCCGCCCCCGTCTCGGCCACCGGACAGGACATCGAAAAGACCATGAAGGGGAAAGTCGTGAGCTACCTGCTCGCCGACGTACGCGGCATCTGTCAGGCGAAGGGCAAACCCGAGCGAGGGCAGGTCATCTCCGCCATGATCGACGAGGAGTTTGAGCTGAAAATCGGCGAAAAGGTCATCAAGGCGAAGGGCGCCCATCCGCTCACCCTCACCGCGGCCGAAGCGATGGAGACCTATGGAGAGCCCCCGCAGCCCCTGCTCGGCGCCGGCATCGCCAAGGACATCGACGACCTGCTCACGCAGAAATACGGCGCGGGTAACTACAATTTGAAACGCCTCGATGCAAACTGGTCCGAGCAGCTGGCCGTCTGGCTCAATGCCATCGCCCCGATCCTGCTCGGCCTCGGCCTGCTCGCGCTGTTTATCGAGTTCAAAACT
>MWDT01000422.1 GCA_002070825.1 Verrucomicrobia bacterium ADurb.Bin122 | reverse complement strand
GATGCAGATCAACAATGTCCCCGGCCCCTGCCTCGTGATGGCCGGCGCCGGCATGTGCAACGCCGGGCGCATCCTTCACCACCTCAAGCAAAACCTCTGGCGACCGGAGACGCATGTCATGATCGTCGGCTTCCAAGCCGAGGGCACGATCGGCCGCCTCCTCGTCGAAGGCGCCAAACGCGTCCCCATCTTCGGCGAGCGCATCGCTGTCAAAGCCCGCATCCACACACTCGGCGGCTTCAGCGCCCACGCCGGCCAGAGCGACCTGCTGCGGTGGGCCGGGCAACTCGCCCCGGCCAACCCCCGATTCTTCATCACCCACGGTGAAACGAAAGGCCGCGACGCCCTCGCCGCCGCCGTGACCGAGCGTTTCCAGCTCCCCGCGGAAAAGCCCCTGCGCGGCGAGTCCGTCGAGTTCTGACCCACGGCATCCCAACCACCCGGGCGGAGCTTTCCCGCTTTGCATGACGGTCAAGTAAACCCTGGGTCGTTTTCGCCGTTTTGCCCGCGCAATCTTGCGACTTTCCAACGCCTGCCGCCCCCGCAGCGGCGTCCCAGTTCCCCGTGCCTGCACGCGCCTCAACCCGCCCACGTTCCCATGCCCACCCTCACCCGTAAACTCACCGCCCTCGTCGCCCTGGCCGCTGCCTCGTTCTGCACCCAGGCCGACGCCGCCGAAGCCCAGCTGCGCCTCGACGCCGCCGCCCCCGGCCCCGTCATCAACAAAAACATCTACGGCCAGTTCGCCGAGCACCTCGGCCATTGCATCTACGAAGGCATCTGGGTCGGCCCCGACTCTCCGATCCCCAACACCAAGGGCTACCGCAACGACGTGCTCGCCGCCCTCAAGAATCTCGGCGTGCCGCAGCTGCGCTGGCCGGGCGGCTGCTTCGCCGACGAGTACCACTGGATGGATGGCATCGGCGACCGCTCGAAACGCCCGTCGATGTTTAACTCCCACTGGGGTGGCGTCGTCGAAAACAACCACTTCGGCACCCACGAGTTTCTCGACCTGTGCGAGATGCTCGGCATCGAGCCCTACGTCTGCCTCAACGTCGGCAGCGGCACCGTGCAGGAAGCCATGGAGTGGGTCGAGTACATGACCTCGCCCGCCGATTCGCCCATGGCCAACCTCCGCCGCGCCAACGGCCGCGACAAACCCTGGAAAGTTCCCTTCCTGGCCGTCGGCAACGAGAGCTGGGGCTGCGGCGGCAACATGCGCGCCGAGTTCTGCGCCGACAATTTCCGCCGCTACAACACGTTCGTGAAAAACTATTCCGACGTGAAGGTCCAGCGCATCGCCTGCGGCGCCAGCGCCGACGACTACGATTGGACCGACAAGATGATGGCCATCGCCGGCAAACAGATGAACGGCCTGGCCCTGCACTACTACACCCTTCCGACCAACGACTGGAAGGGCAGCAAGGGCGTCGCCACCGGTTTCGCCGAAGACCAGTATTTCTCCACTCTCCGCAACACTCTCCAGATGGAGTACCTGCTGAACAAGCACATCGCCATCATGGATAAGTACGACCCCGAGAAAAAGGTCGCCATGGTCGTCGACGAGTGGGGCATCTGGACCGACTCCGAGCCCGGCACCAACCCCGGCTTCCTCTACCAGCAAAACAGCATCCGCGACGCCATCCTCGCCGCGCTCAACTTCCACATCTTCCACGCGCACGCCGACCGCGTGACCATGGCCAACATCGCCCAGATGGTAAACGTCCTCCAGGCGATGATCCTCACCGACAAGGAAAAGATGCTGCTCACGCCGACCTACCACGTCTTCGAGATGTACAAGCCCTTCCAGGGCGCCACCTCGATCCCCGTGAAACTCCTCACGCCCGACTACGCCTTCAAGGACGAGAAGATCCCCGCCGTCAGCGCCACCGCTGCCCGGGCCACCGACGACAAGGTCCGCCTCGCGCTCGTCAACGTACTCCCCAACGAGACCGCCACCGTCACCTGCGCGCTGGCCGGCCTCGATGCCAAATCCGCCACGGGCCGCATCCTGACCGCCACCGCGATGGATTCGCACAACACATTTGCCGCTCCCGACACCGTCGTCCCGCAGCCTTTCACCGGCAGCGTGATCGCCAACGGCAAACTCACCGTCACGCTCCCGGCCAAATCTGTCGTCGTATTGGAACTCCAGTAACGCGACTGCGGTCCGCAGCGTCGTCCGACCGTCTGCACAGCCAGCCCGATACGCAGACTCGACCCTTGGCGATCCCCCGCGCCAAGGGTTTTTCCCAATAGAGTTCCCAGTTCGTCCCCGACGAAAAGCGCCCCCATGCTCAAGCCCCTGCTCCTCGTCACGGCACTCGCCTTCATCGCCCCGCACCTCTCCGCA
>MWDT01000421.1 GCA_002070825.1 Verrucomicrobia bacterium ADurb.Bin122 | reverse complement strand
CGGGCGTAGCGGGCTTTGGCGCGGAGGTCCGCGAGCGTCTTGGCGCCGAGGTAGCCCATGCCGCTTTGCACGCCGCCGATCAGGTTGCCCAACACCTCATCGATCGAGCCGCTGACTTCCTTGAGGGCTTCGATGCCTTCGGCGGTGAGTTTGCGGGTGGCGTCGTTCTTGTCCTGGCCGTAGCGGGCGGCGCTGCCGGCCTTCATGGCGGCGATGCTGCCCATGCCGCGGTACTGTTTATAGAGCTTGCCGTTGATTTCCATGATCTCGCCCGGCGCCTCGCGGCAACCGGCGAGCAGACCGCCGCACATGACGGCGTCGGCCAGCGTGAGGGCTTTGACGATGTCGCCCGACTTGGTGATGCCGCCGTCGGCGATGATGCGCACGCCTTTGCGGGCGGCACCCTTGCTGGCGACGTAGAGGGCGGAGAGTTGCGGGATGCCGACGCCGGCGACGATGCGCGTGGAGCAGATGGAGCCGGGGCCCTGGCCGACCTTGATGGCGTTGGCGCCACAGTCGGCGAGGTACTCGACGCCGGCGCCGCTGGTCACGTTGCCCGCGATGATGGTGAGCGTGGGGAACGCGTCGCGGATGATGCGCACCATGTCGCCCACGCCGGCGGTGTGTCCGTGGGCGGTGGAGACGGCGACGCAGTCCACGGTCTCGGCGACGAGCTGGCCGATCTGGGCGACAATGCGGTCGCGGTCGAGGGAGCCGTCGGGCTTGCGGATGGGGGCGGCGGCGGCGCCACAGAGGAGGCGGAATGCGGCATCGCGCGCGGGTTTGCGGCGCGATTTGGACTCGTTCATGATGCGCTCCACGTCGGAGCTGGTGACGAGGCCCTTGAGGCGGTCCTCGGCATCGACGACGAGCATTTTGTTGATGCCGATGTTGTCGGTGAAGAATTTGTCGGCGCGGCCGATGGGGTCGTTGCCGAGCGCGGTGTGGAGCACGGTGAGGAGCTTGGCGCGCGGGGTCATGGCCTCGACGACGCTCTTGTTGCGGTAGCGCTCCTTGACGACGCTGCCGGGGAGCAGGCCGAGGAGTTTGCCGTTCTGGCGGTCGACGACCGGGAAGGTTTCAAAGCCGAAGCGCTTCTGCTCGACGAATTCGAGAACGTCGCCGATGGAGAGGTCGGGGCCGATGGTGATCGGGTCCTGGATGAAGCCGTGGATGTGGTGCTTCACGCGGGCCACTTCCTTCACCTGCTCCTTCGGCTGCATGTTGTAGTGGATGAGGCCGAGGCCGCCGTTGAGCGCCATCGAAATGGCCATCTGCGACTCGGTGACGGTGTCCATGTCGGCCGAGACGATGGGAATCTGGAGGCGGACGGCGTCCGAGAGCTGGGTGGAGGTGTCGGCGTCCTTGGGGAGGATGTCCGAGAAGAGCGTGGCCAGCGAAACGTCGTCGAAGGTGAGCGCGGTGGGCAGGTTTGCGCGGAAGAAGGCGTCAGCCTGGAGATAGAATTCAGCGTCAACGCTGTCGATGGAAGACGAAGCAACCTTTGTCATAAGTTGCCGGTATCGCAGTAAGGCCGAAGTCGGAAAGCGCAACCAGTTTTTGCGAGCGGCGGCGAAAGTCGTTGGGGGCGGCGGCACCGGCGCACGAAGATCGGGAGCGGGGCGCACTCCGCGCTTGGCGCGGCGGGGGAAACGGGCTCTGCTCGCGGCGCACGCAATGTCCGCCCCGAGCTACATCCTCACCGTCTGCACGGCAAACATCTGTCGCAGTCCCATGGCCGCTGGCCTGCTCCAACACGCGCTTTCCGGGCAGCCCGAGCCGCTGCGCTCGTTGAAAGTGTACTCGGCAGGCGTCGCCGCCTGCTCCGGGCAGCCGGTCTCGGCCAACTCGGTGGCCGCGATGAAAAAGGTGGGCATCGACATCTCCGGCATGCGCAGCCAGCCGCTCACGCCCAAGCTCGCCGCCGGCGCGCTCGCGATCCTGGCGATGACGGAATCGCACCGCGCGATGATCGAGCTCAACCTCGATCCGGCCCCGGAAAACGTCTTTCTGTTCCGCGAGTTCATGCCGGGAAAAACGCATCGAGAAATCGCCGATCCGTACGGCGGCTCGCTCGCGATCTACGAGCACTGCCGCGACGAGATGGTCGAGGCGATCCCGTCGATCCTGGCACAGTTGCGCAAATTGATGGCCGTGGACTGAGCCGGTGCAGCCGCCCTGCGCACAGCGCGGGCACGAGGCGCCGGAGCGGCCGGAGTGCGGCGGAGATTCGGATTGCGGATTGACGGTTTTGAATTACCCCTCCCGGCTTTACACCGCCATGTTGAACTCCGCTCCGCTCCAAACTCTCGATCCCGAAATCTACTCGGCCATCTCGGCTGAGTTTCGCCGGCA
>MWDT01000420.1 GCA_002070825.1 Verrucomicrobia bacterium ADurb.Bin122 | reverse complement strand
AAGTCGTGCTTCTCACTACACTGGTTTATCTTAACAAAACGCAGCACCCCAGACGCCCTGCGCTAGGTGCGCCAAAACGCGCCAGCCTGTCTCACCTTTAGTGCCAGACAATGCGTCAAGTGGCACACCAGTGTGACACTGCACCGTGCGTGCCGGCGCGCGATTCCACCCATTGATGTTTTGCGCAGGGCGCCGTAACATGACCGCAACGATGGCCATCGAGACCGAAATCATCCTACCGGCAGTCGTGCCCGCGATCACGTTGCCCAACATGGCGTTTTTCCCCCAGGCACTCCTGCCCCTGCATATTTTCGAGCCGCGCTACCGGGCGATGCTCCAGGAAGTCCTGAAAACCGACCGCCTGCTCGTCGTGGCCGGGCTCGACACGACGCCCAACGGACACGGCTTCGAGCCGCCCCACCGCATCGCCGGCCTCGGCCTCGTACGCGCCTGCAAGAAACGCGACGACGGCACCTCCGACCTGCTCGTCCAGGGTGTCATGCGCGTGGAAATCCTCGGCATCGAAGGGGAACAGCCCTACCGGCGAGTCCGCATACGCGTGCGCCCGAGCAAGGCCGGCTCCTCTGACGAGGCCAACGCCCACCTCCGCGAGGAAACCCAACACCTGCTCGTCGAGCGCCAACGCCTCGACAGCCCCGCTCCGGAAGGCATGACCAGCCTCCTGCAAACCATCGACGACCCGGATATTTTCACCGACATCGCCGCCTTTCATTTCTGCCGCGACCACGCCGTCAGGCAACGCCTGCTCTCCACCCTCAATATTCATGAACGCATGCGTTTTCTCGCCCGTTATCTGCGCCGCGAGATCGACGCCACCGAGCTGCGCCACCGCCTGCAACGCGGGCTGACCGACGACAAAATCTCGCACAACTAGCCACTGCGTAGGATTCGGGCTGGCCAGCGACTCGGCCCATCCGCATCAAGCACCGCCATGTGGCGGTTTATCCTGAGCGCACTGATCATCTGGGCTGGATTGCATGCCTATGTGTTCTGGCGGCTCGGCTCCATCCCCCTCGTCGCCCGCCACCTCTCTCCCCTGCGCCGCTGGCTGCTCGCGGCCCTCCTCTGGGCCAGCTTCCCGCTCGCACGCTGGCTCACCCACCGCCACCTCGATGCCCTCGGCGTGCCGCTCGAATTTGCCGCCAACATCTGGATGGGAACACTCTTCCTGCTCTTCAGCACCCTCCTCGCCCTGGAGCCCCTCACCCTCGGTGGCTGGCTGTTCCGCCGCGCAATCCCCACACTCCGCACCACCGCAGTCGCCGTCGCCCTCACCCTCGCCGGGGTCGCCCTCGTGCAAGGCCTGCGCGCCCCCACCATCCAGGCCGAAGAGATCACCCTCCCAGGCCTGCCTCCCGCTCTCGACGGACTCACCCTCGCCACCATTTCCGACCTCCACCTCGGCACCACACACCACGAGGCCTGGCTGCGCGCGCGCATCGACCAGCTCCATACCCTCCAGGCCGACGCCATTCTCGTCGTCGGCGACCTCGTCGATTCCGACGTCCGCCGCGTCGAACCGCTGCTCCCGATCCTCAAAACGCTCCACGCCCCGCTCGGCGTCTGGGCCGTCTATGGCAACCATGACACGTTTGGAGGCGGCGAACGCACGGCAGAGCTCATCCGCGCGGCCGGCTTCCGCCTCCTGCGCGATGAGTGCGCCCCTCTCGCCCCCGGCCTGACGCTCGCCGGCGTCGACGACCTCGGGCTGCGCCGCCACACAGCGGCCGACGCCGTCACCCGCACCCTTTCCGGGCGCCCCGCAGGAGACGGCGCCACGATCCTCCTCTCGCACACCCCGATGGCCGCCGAAACCGCCGCCACCCACGGCGCACAGCTCATGCTCAGCGGGCACACACACGCCGGCCAGCTCTGGCCCTTTGGCGAACTCGTCCGGCTCGTCCACCCGCTCTTCCATGGACGCTACAACGTCGCCGGCATGCAGGTGTACGTCTCGCGCGGGGCCGGCACCTGGGGCCCGCCGATGCGGCTCTGGCAGCCCGGCGAGATCGTCCTTCTGCGCCTGCGTACCGGCCATCCGATGCCCGGCACCGCTCAGGCTCAGTAGCCGAGGCAGCCTTTGACGTAGTCAAAGACCCGGCGGCCCTGATCGCCATGGATGCGGATCGCGCCCATATCGAGCGGCGCGCCGACCCACTGCATCACGAGCACGTCGGTGCCGGCAGCGATCAACGGGATGATGCCGGCAAACGACAGGCCAAACGTCTCGCACGCATCCGAAACCTGCGGCGCTGCGGGAGAAGACAACGGGAGACGCAGATAAATCGCCTCGGCGCCCGCCTTGCGCGCGTCGTTCATGGCCTCGCGCACGCGATCGACACAGTCGGC
>MWDT01000419.1 GCA_002070825.1 Verrucomicrobia bacterium ADurb.Bin122 | reverse complement strand
TCTTCTGTGACTACGCATCCGCCGGCAACACCTGGCAGCGCGACAACTACTACCGCACCTGGTTCCCGGAAGAGTGGGGCCCGACGGAGTGAGACGGGGGGCGCGTTAAGCAATCGGCAGTGGGCAATCGGCAGTGAGCAATCGGCAGTAGGCAGGGGAGAGAAAAACGCTGAACGTTCAACTCAACGCTCAAGTTGAGAGGGGGAGAAACGCCGAACGTCCAACGTTGAAGTGAGCTGAAAACGGAACGAGCGTGTGAATGCGGCAGGACTGACAGAAGGCGAGACGGTGCCATGCGCGTCGGTCGTCGTGGGGCAGTACGGCTGGCGCTACGAGCAACGAGCGTGATCACATCGTGGCGTTGCTGGGAAGGAGCCGCAGCGCTATACTGGCCGCATGAGCGTGAGTGCATACAGTCCGCGCCGCGCATGGGAAAGCCCGCTGTACCATGCGGTCGCTGAGCACCTGGCGACCTTTCTCGCCGGCCGACAGTTGCGCGGCCGCCCCGTCCCGTTCTTTGTCGTGCGCGACTTCCGTTCCTTTCTGGACTGCGGCATCCCCGCGCACGGCTTCCTGCGCGTCCGCTGCGAGGCGTGCGGGCGCGACCGCGTCGTCCCCTTCTCCTGCAAGGGGCGCGGCTTCTGCCCGTCCTGCTGCGGCCGCCGCATGGCCGAGACCGCCGCCCGCCTGATCGACGAGACGCTGCCGGAGGCCCCCGTGCGCCAGTGGGTGCTGACCGTTCCCCACGCTCTGCGCTTCCTGATGGCCTACAACCGCGACTGGATCGCCGCCGTCCACCATGTCTTCCTCAACGCGGTCTTCGCTTCCCTGCGCCGCCGCACGGGGCTTTCCAGCCTCGGGCGCAACGCTAAGGGCGGGGCCGTGACCTTCGTCCAGCGCTTCGGCGACGCGCTGAACCTCAACGTCCACTTCCACGCGCTGGCGCTCGACGGCGTGTACAGCGAAACCGAAGACGGCACTCTCCTGTTCCATCCCGCCGGACCGCCGTCCGACGACGAGGTCGCGCGCGTGGTTGAGCGCGTCGCCCGGCGCGTCAAAGGCCTGCTCGCCCGCCGCGCGGAGGCCGGGGCTTTCGACGCGGAGCCGGACGCGGACGACCTCCTTCCGGCGCTCTACGGCGCGGCGGTGGCGGGCCGGGCGCTTTCCGGCCCGCGCGCCGGACTGAAGGCCGTCCGCCTGTGCGGCGTGGACGGGCACGTTTCCGGAGAGGCTGAGCCGGACACCCCACGCTGCTGCGCGGAGGCGGACGGCTTCGGCCTCCACGCCGGCACGGCCCTCCCGGCCTACGACCGGGAGGGCGTCGAGCACCTGCTCCGCTACATGTGCCGCCCGCCCGTCGCGCTCGACCGGTTGGAGCTTCTTCCCGACGGGCGGCTGCTGTACCGCCTCAAGAAACGCTGGCGCGACGGCACGGACAGCGTCGTTTTCGAGCCGCTTGAGTTTTTGGAGCGTCTGGCCGCGCTGGTCCCCGCGCCTCGCTTCAACATGATCCGCTACAGCGGCGTCCTCGCTCCCGCCGCGTCGTGGCGCGACCGCCTCGCTCCCTGCGTCGAGTCAAGGGAAGACGAAACCGAAGCCGAAACAGCCGCAGAGTGTCCGGAACCCCCGCCAGGCGCGGCCTGCCCGCTGGAACGACCGGCGAATGAAAACATGGGTCTGGTCGGCTTTGCGCCCGTTTCGGTAGGACCGCAAACCTCTGCGGACTCTTGTCCCTCACTGACCTCCTCAGGCCCGGCCGGTGGCGCGGATTGTCCCCAACCCGCCTTATCCAAGAAACAGCGCCCCAAACGTTACGCCTGGGCGGAACTCTTGAAGCGGGTGTTTGCGGTAGACGCGTTGGAATGCGACCGCTGCGGCGGCAGGATGCGCATCCTGTGCGCGGTCAACCCGCCCGAGGCGATAAGGAAGATACTCGCCTGCCTGGGGATGCCGATCCGCGCCCCGCCGATAGCCCCCGCGCTGATCGAATGGGGTGACGCTGCCGACGACATCCCCGTCTATTCGGACGCCTACGCCTGACGGCACGTTATAGCCCTCGCGTACACATCCGACCCTCCGTTTTTCTCCGTGCAGGCGCACCCGCGCCAGCACGACTGATCGGCTTACGTTCTCCGACCTGAAAACGGCCCCATCGTATGCTTTTCGACCCCCGCCGTCAACGTCGGTAAGCGTCCGGCGAAGTAGTTTTGGCGAGTTTGAGGGCCGAACGGCGGTGGCGATTTTCGTTTAGAGCGGTTTCCAGACGTCGGGCAGCAGTTCGCGCACCCCGCTTCCGGTCTTGGCGGAGGGCAAGCGGCGCAGGACGTCCGAGAGGTAGGCGAAGGGTTCGACGCCCGCGCGTTTGCAGGTGGCG
>MWDT01000418.1 GCA_002070825.1 Verrucomicrobia bacterium ADurb.Bin122 | reverse complement strand
AGGATACCGGCGTACCGCGGATGGCGCACGACGCGGTACGGGCCGTGGGTGACGAGCTCGTGGTCTTTTTGCAGCGTGACCTGCACGCTGAAGTGCCGGCCGAGGTGCACGATTGCCCAGTTCATCAGGAAAAGCCCCGCCGCATAGAGCAGCACGCCGGCATAGCGGACGGCGGGAAAATCGAGCGAGGCCCAGCCACGGGCATCCGTATAAGGCGCGACGATGACGATCCCCACGCTTAGGAGTTGCAGCAGCACCACGGCGAGACGCTGTCGTGCGACCACGGTGTCGCCTTCTTTTCGGCTCAACCCTGGTCGGGTACGAAGACCAATATCCCGATTTGTGCCAGAACCGTTGCGGCGAGGTAGGCGAGACGCGCGGGGTGGTGGACGAATCCGCGCACATCGCCGATGCCCCAGGCGAACAGGGGTACGAGGATAAAGGCGAGGGTGCCGACGACTGCGGCGATGAGTTTTGTGGTCATGCGGTGGTCGATGTGGTGTGCGGAGAATTTTGCTTAACGGCCCATTCGGCGTGGGGGCGACCCCAGAGCTTGCGCTCGCGGCGGCGACTCTACGGGTAGTGGATCGTGAGCTCGCCGGAGTCTCGTTTGAAGACGACCTCCGTGTGGAAGTGCGTCTTGTCGCGTTTGCGGCGGATTTCGAGGTCGATGGGCTGGCCCTCCTTGGGCTCGATCAGCCCGACGAGCTGGCCGATGCCGAGCCCATCGATCTGTGTCCCGTCCACGCCGACGAGCGCATCGCCTTTCGCGATGCCTTTCGCCTCCCATGATTTTGGCACCTTGGTAAAGACCAGCTCCTTCAGTGCGTTTCCCGGGATGTGGTAGCGGAAACGGGCGCGGAAGCGCACGTCCGTGAAACTTGCCTCGACGATGACAGGCGGGAGCTCGACCACGGGGCCATCGCTCACCGAAGTGGTGGGCTTTGTCTCGGCGAATCCAGGCAACACGCACCACAAGGTGACGATCAACAGGCTGGCTAAACGGCGTTTCATCGCAGGCCAGAGACCGTCGCATCGTTGGCGGGTTCCGCCGCCGATTTCTGCGGGTTGCCCACGCCAAACGTCGCCAGACTGCTGGCCGGAAAACTCGGTCAACGATTCACGCTGGCCGGCGCTCTGATGGTACGACTGGGATGGTGTGGTGTCGCCAGTACGCCGATGCCCTGCGCCGCGAGCCCGGCAACGATGTCGGCGGGCGAAGCCTCTTCTTTGGGGGCACCGCGCCAGACCGTGCGCTCGAAATATTCGCCGTGTTCGTCGAAGCCGCGCACGAGCGCCGTGAGCGCGGCCTCGCAGGGGTCGCCAAGCCGGGCGCCTTGCACGCGTGCGCCTACGATCCGCGCCATCGTTGTGACCGTCGTTTCGCACAACGTCAGTTCGGCGAGGGCGCGTCCGGCAAAGGTCAGGATTTCCGGGCCGGTGCTGTGGTCGAGCAGCCAGTGGCGCGAGGTGAGGATGGGGCGCACGGTCGATTCGATGATCTGGTAGGCGTGAGGAGAGTGCTCCCGGTCAAAGCGTCCCGACTCCGGCCGGAGCTTGACTGAGCACGGCAGGCCACGCGCGGGAAATGCCGTCGCCCTAAAATCGGCGAGGTGGAAGCGCAGTTTATTCAGCCAGTGCGGATCGACGGCGGCGAGCATGGGCGGAGCGGAGGCCAAGCGTGTGCCAGGTTTTGCGCGTTTGGGCACCGTCGATCAGCGAGCGTAGTGCGTGTAGGCGGATTTGACCTGCTCGACGATGTCGGCGGTCGTGCTGGTGCTGTTTTTGAGCAGCGTGATGCCGAGCTCAATGCAACGCGCGGCGATGGGGGCGCGCTCGGCCGTCAGGGCGCCGTTTGAATCAAACCAGTCGAAGAGTGTGTTACCGGTTCCGACGGCGTCTTGGTCGGTGTGAACGGTGCGCCGGTTGGTCAGCAACGTCTGCGAAAACGCGATGCACTTGTCGCTGACGATGAAACGGGGTGTGTCGTCGGACATGGGGTGGGGAGGTCGAGCCGATGCGGTGCTCAGGCTGCCGCCGTGGCCGTGCGGATGTCCAACAGGGTATCGCGTGTGAGCGGTTGGTTGTGCTCGGGGTTGCCGAGCCGGTAGAGCGCCGAGGAGATGATGTCGCGTGCCGACTCTTCGTAGCCGACCTCTTCGCGGCATTCGAAGTACCGGGCCCAGTCGATCAGTTCGGCTTCGGAGAGCTCGTCGGCGAGGCGCCGGTCGATGATCTCCACCACGGCGGCGCGCGGGAGCGTGTAGAGATCGTCTTCGGGGCTGGAACCGAACGATTCCAACGCGTCGAGAATCTCCTGCCGTGGGCGCCTGCGCCAGGCGAGTTCGTCAAGGAGGTCGGATTGGGTCTTCATG
>MWDT01000417.1 GCA_002070825.1 Verrucomicrobia bacterium ADurb.Bin122 | reverse complement strand
CTCGCGCTCGACGAGCCGAGCAACCACATCGACGCCGAGGCGTGCCGGCTGCTCCGGGAGGCGCTCCAGGATTTTGGCGGCATCGGGCTGCTGGTGAGCCACGACCGCACGCTGCTCGACGAACTTTGCTCGCAGTGCCTGCTGCTCGATCCGCCCGACGCCGTGTTGCGGCCGGGCGGCGTGACGGAGGCGCTGGAGCAACAGGAGCGCGACGAGCAGTCGGCGCACAGCGCCAACGATGCGTTGCGCCGCACGGCGAGCCGCTTGCAGGTGGAGGCGCAGCGGCGTCGCGTGATCGCCGACCAGAAGGCCTCGGCGGCGCGCGGCTCCAAGCAGAAGAAGATTCCGGCCAACGACCACGACGGCCGCGCCATGCGCAATCTCGCGAAGTTGACCGGCAAGGACGCCTATGCGGGCAAGCTGGCCGCGCAGATGAGCCAGCGCGCGGGCAAGGTGGAGGCGCAGCGCGCCGAGATCGCGGTGAAGAAACGCTACGAGACGGGCATCTGGGTGGATGGCGCGTCGTTTATGCCGCGGGATTTTCTGCTGCGTCTGCCGGCGGGGCAACTGCCGCTGGGCGGCGGTCGCGCGTTGCACTTTCCCGATCTGGCGATCGGTGGCACGAGCCGCATCGCGCTCAAGGGCGCCAACGGCCTCGGCAAAAGCACGCTCGTGCGCCATCTGCTCGGCCAGTTGCAGGTGCCGATGGAGAAGGTGGTGACGGTGCCGCAGGAAATCTCGGCGGAAGATTCGCGTGCGCTGCTGGAGGCGGTGAAAGCTCTGCCCAACGTCGAACGCGGGCGCGTGATGACGACGATCAGCCGGCTCGGCTCGCGGCCGGCGCGGCTGCTGGAGAGCGCGCTGCCGAGCCCCGGCGAAGTGCGCAAGCTGCTCCTGGCGCTGGGCATCGTGCGCGGTCCGCACCTCATCGTGATGGACGAGCCGACGAACCACATGGACCTGCCCGGCATCCTCTGCCTCGAAGAGGCGTTGGCGGACTGTCCGTGCGCGATGTTGCTGGTGAGCCACGACGAATCGTTTCTCGAAAAGATCACGCAGACCGACTGGCTGCTGGCGAAAGACGCCGCCGGCGACACGCGGCTGGAAATCAAAACCGCGCGGTGAGCGTGCGCGCGACGTGCCGGCTCCGCGTTGGCCGTTTCGGTCTGGCGCGCGGCGTGCCGGCAAGACCATCGCCGGTGGAGCGTGTGTTCACCGGCGACGGCGGAGTGGTGGTGCGGCTCAGGGCTGAGCGGGCGGCTTGGCGGGAGGTTCTTGTCGAGCCACTCGCGGACGGCGCTTTCGGGCATGGAGCCGGTGAACTGTGCGACGACGCGTCCGCCGGAGAATAGTTTGACGTCAGGGATGGAGCGGATGCCGAACTGTGCGGCGGTGCCCTCGAAGTTCATGACATCGACGGTGACGAGTGCCCATCGGTCGCCGGCTTCGCCTGCGAGTTTTTCGAGAGTGGGTTTGAGGGTGCGGCAGGGGCCGCACCAGGGTGCCCAGAAATCGACCAGTACCGGAGTGGTGCGGCTGCGCTCAATGACGTCGGCGGTGAAATCTTTTACTTCGTAGCTCATATGTTTGGTTTCGGTTGAGGTTGAATGAGAGGTTTCGTCCTGGCGGGCGCAGGCGGAGAGGCCGAGGAGAGCGCCGCCGAAGAGGAGTGGTTTGACGGAAATCATGGGCGTGGCGGGGAGCAGGGTTAAGGTGCGGGATGTTTGGCGGGGCTGCGCGGATCGAGGATGGCGCGCAGGCCGCCGGTCTGGGCGCGCACGGAGAAGCCGCGTTGCGCGAGGATGCGTGCGGCGAAGTAGGAGCTTTTTCCGAGGGCGCAAACGGTCACCACCGGGCGCGCGGGATCGAGCTCCGTCGCGCGCTGGCGGAGTGTGCCGAGCGGGAGGTTGATCACGCCGGGACGCGGGATCGGGTGCTTTTGCGCGAGGGGCGCCGGGCGCACGTCGACGATCTGCACGGCGGGATCGTCGGGAAGCGTGTCGATGGGATCGACCAGCCCGTCGCGGGCGTTGCAGGCGGCCATGCCGGCGAGGTTGACTAGGTCTTTCGCGGAGCCGAAGGGCGGGGCGTAGGACAGTTCGAGTTGGGCGAGATCGTCGATGGTGAGGTGGCCGGCGATTGCCGTGGCGAGCGTGTCGAGGCGCTTATCGATGCCGGCCAGTCCGCTGGCTTGCGCGCCGAGGATGCGCCCGTCGGCGGGGTCCCAGAGGAGTTTGAGGATGATCGGTTGGGCGCCGGGATAGTAATCGGCGTGGTGGTTGCCGTTGACGGTCACGGTGCGGTAGGTGCGACCGGCGGCGCGGAGGCGTTTCTCGGACCAGCCGGTGAGGCCGGCGGCGACAGTGAATGCGCGGACGATGGC
>MWDT01000416.1 GCA_002070825.1 Verrucomicrobia bacterium ADurb.Bin122 | reverse complement strand
CGCGCCTGCGCCGGCCGAGACGCCGGTGGCTCCCGCTGCGGAAGCCGCCCCCACCGAGCCTGTGGCTGAGGTGATTGCGTTCCCGAAGGACGGCGATGCCGATTCCGCCACGATCATCGATCCGGTGCCGGCGAGCGCCGAGGCGTTGCCCGAGTTGCCCGATCTGTCGAAGCTGCCGGGGCCGCTGGCCGCCGTGCGCCTGTTCCTGAAGACGACCAAGACCGGCGGTTTTGCCGCGACGGTCGAGGCCCTCGCGCAGACGCTGGGCAAGGGCGAGGGCGAGTTCGTCGCCACGCTCGTCGATCTCGGTCTCAAGGTGCCGGAAAAGGCGCGCGAGAAGCCCGTCTTCATCGAGCACGCCGGCGAGATCTACTGGTTTAACAAGAACGCCAAGGGCGAGCTCTGGCTCAACGCCAAGGCCTCGAAGTTTGCGGGCGAAAAGGAGCCGAAGGACGATGCCGCCAAGGCGCGTCGTCCGCGCCGCCCGCGCAAATCGAGCGACTCCGCGGAGTAAGCGCCGCGCGTGTTTTCGAGCCGGCCGGGCCACGCCCGACCGGCTTTTTTGTGCCCGGAGCCGGGTGCGTGGCGTTTTGAGCCGGGGAATTTTGCCGAAGCGTTGGCGCTGGCGCCGGTTGTCGATTTGCTTTGGGCGCCCCCACTGCTGCGACATCTCATCCAAGTTGGCCACTCCATGACCGCTTTACCGTCCCTGTTTGCGACCGCGTTACCCGACCGGCCTGCCTTGCTGGACACCCTCTCGTATCAGGCCGTCGGCCTGATCGTTGTTTTCACCGTACTCGGCTCCATCTGGCTCGCGATGGAGCTGATGGGCGCCATCTTCCGTCGGCGTGAGGCGGTGCGTGTGCCAGCGGTCCCGCCGCTTTTGCCTGTGCCGCCGCCGCTTCTGGCGGAGCCTGTGGCGGTGGGGCCCGTTTCGCCGACCGGAGGGATGGATGAGGGACTGCGTGTGGCGATCATCGCCGCCGTGACGCTCGCGCTCGATCAGCCGGTCCGCGTCGTCTCCTGCACTCCACGGGTCGAGGCCCACCCGAGCGAGTTCAACGCCCAGATGCTCGCCTATGCCAGCGACGGCCGCCGCCGGCAGCTCGACAGCCACCGGCCCCGTTAACCCGCAAACCCCTCGTCGCCATGATCCAAGGACTCCTCGATTTTCTGACCATGACGGGCTTCGCCGGCATCACCTGGCAGATGGCCGTCATGTGGGCGGTGGCTGGCACGCTGCTCTACCTGGCCGTCGCCAAGGGCTTCGAGCCGCTCCTGCTGGTGCCCATCGCGTTTGGCGCCCTGCTGGCGAATCTCCCCACGCGCGGCGTCATCACCGCCGAGACGCTGCCCAACGGCGTGTACCAGACCGGCACCTTCAAGATGGAGGGCACGTTGCAGGATAACGCGGGCGAGGCCGCGCAGCCCGAGGAGGCCGCCGACCGTCTCACGATGAAGGTCGATCGGGTGGAGGGGGGGCTGTACGACTTCGTTTCCCAAGGCGTGAAGCTGGAGATTTTCCCGCCGCTGATCTTTCTCGGCGTCGGCGCGCTGACGGATTTCGGCCCGCTGATCGCGGCGCCGCGCACGTTTCTGCTCGGGGCGGCGGCGCAGTTCGGGCTCTTCGTCACGTTCATGGGCGCGCTGCTCCTCGGGTTTACCTCGAAGGAGGCCGCCTCCATCGGCATCATCGGCGGCGCCGACGGACCGACCTCGATCTTTCTGACCAACAAACTCGCACCGCACCTGCTCGGCGCCGTGGCGGTGGCCGCGTACAGCTACATGTCGCTCGTGCCGCTCATCCAGCCGCCGATCATGCGCTGGCTCACCACGCCGGCCGAGCGCAAGATCCGCATGAAGTCGCTCCGCAAGGTCTCGCGGCTCGAAAAACTGATCTTCGCACTCGTTGTCATGGTGATCTGCATCCTCATGGTGCCCGATGCCTCGGCGCTCATCGCCATGCTCATGCTCGGCAACTTCCTGCGCGAGTGTGGCGTGACGGAGCGCCTCGTCCATGCCTCGCAAAACGAGATCATCAACGTGCTCACCATCTTCCTCGGCACGAGCGTGGGGCTCACGATGGCCGGCGAGAGCTTCCTCGCCCCGGCCACGCTCAAGATCATCGTGCTCGGCGTCGTGGCGTTCGGCTGCTCGACCGCCGCCGGCGTGCTCTTCGCCAAGCTGATGAACAAGCTCAGCCCCAAAAATCCCATCAACCCGCTGATCGGCTCGGCCGGCGTGTCGGCGGTGCCGATGGCCGCGCGCGTCTCGCACAACGAAGGGCAGCGAGCCGACCCGCAGAATTACCTCCTGATGCACGCGATGGGCCCCAACGTCGCGGGCGTGATCGGCACCGCCGTCGCCGCCGGCTACTTCATCGCCACGCTCAAGTGA
>MWDT01000415.1 GCA_002070825.1 Verrucomicrobia bacterium ADurb.Bin122 | reverse complement strand
CGAGGCCGAGCGACAGACCGTTTTTCAGATCGAGCACGTAGCGGGCGTCGAAGTTGAACTCGTGGATGTCTTCGTGGCTGACGACCTCGGTGATGACGGGAATCGCGAGGCCACGATCGTTGAAGATGTCGGAGCTGCCGGCGAAGCCGTTGCCCTTGAGGTCGCCGTAGTAGGAGTAGCCGAGGCCGAGCTCCCAGTTGCCCAGGCCGTAGGTGGCGCGGATGAACGGGGCGGCTTTGGCCGTGGTTTCGTTTTTGCTCAGGTTGGCGCCTGCTGCGTAGGAGCGGACACCGGAAATGTCGACGTAGGCGACGCCGGCTTCGACCGACGGGGAGGCTGCTTGTGCAGCGCTGGCGGCCACGAGGGCGGCGAGCGCGAGGGTGGAGATCTTGTTCATCGGGTGTTGGTGGAACCTGGCGGGAATGCTCCACGCGAGGGGCAGGGGCACTGAGCCCGAATCCGGGGTGGCGATCAACCCGGATTCCGGTGCGGCGGCACGCGGCGGGGCTTTTGACAAAGGCAGAAACCGGCGCTCGTTGCAGGTGTATGCAGACGATCCCGGCCGACACCCTCCTGGACGCGTTGAACTGGCGGTATGCCACGAAGCGCTTTGACGTGACAAAAAAGATCCCGGCGCAGACTTGGGCCGCGCTCGAGCAGGCGCTCGTGTTGACGCCGTCGGCTTTCGGCCTGGAGCCGTGGCAGTTTATCGTCGTGCAGGATCCTGGACTGCGGGCGCAGTTGTGTGCGGCTTCGTGGGGCCAGACGCAGCCGATCGAGTGCTCGCATTTCGTGGTGTTTGCCCTGCGTAAAAATCTGGGAACGGACCAGGTGGAGCGGCATTTCGACCGACTCGTCGAGGTGCGCGGCGGACAGAAAGCGCAGCTCCAGGGGCTGCACGATGTGGTGATGACGAGCGTGGAGCAGGCCCGGTCGGGCGGGTTTTTGGATGTGTGGCAGGGGCGTCAGCTGTACATCGCCCTGGGGCAATTTCTGACGGCGGCCGCGCTGCTCGGCGTGGATGCGTGCCCGATGGAGGGGCTGGAGCCGGCGCGCTACGACGAGATTCTGAACCTCGCGCCGCAGGGGCTCACCACGCTGTGTGCGTGCGCAGCCGGCTATCGATCCACCGAGGACAAGACTGCGGCGCTGCCGAAGGTGCGTTTCCCGGCCTCCGAGGTGATCGCCCATCTGTGATCGGTGCGCCGGCGTGCCGGCGCCGGGGCAATTTGGCGGTTGCGGCGCGCGGGCGCACGGTGCGTTTTGTTGACATGGAAACGCCGCAAGCCGTCTGCCCGTCCGCCGAGCGCCTCGCCCGGCAGATCGAGTTCATCGTCGAGGTGGACAAATTGAAGGAGATTTTCCGGCAGACGATCCTCACGCAGAGCCGGCGCGCGGAAAACGACGCCGAGCATTCCTGGCACCTATGTCTGTGCGTGATCGTGCTCGCGGAGCATGCGAACAGTCCGACGCTCGATGTGCTGCGCGTGCTGAAGATGGTGATCCTCCACGATCTCGTGGAGATCGATGCGGGCGACACGTTCGCCTACGATGCGGCGGGAATGGCGGGGCAACACGAGCGCGAGGCGCGGGCGGCGGCGCGCATCTTCGGGTTGCTGCCGGAGGACCAGGCGGTGGAGTTTCGTACGTTGTGGGACGAGTTTGAGGCGAAGCAGACTGCCGAGGCGAAGTTTGCCGCGGCGGTCGACCGGCTCCAGCCGATGCTGCTCAACGCCCGTACGCAGGGCCACGCGTGGCGCGAGCATGGTGTGACGTTCCCAAAGGTGATGGCTCGCAACCAGCAGATCGGCGAGGGCTCCACGGCGCTTTGGAATTATACGACGGCGATGATCGAGGCGGCCGTCCGTGCAGGGCATCTTGCGCGCTGAGCGCGCGTGGGCGTTACGCCAAGTTGGGGACGGGCGCGCAGGGACCTTTACTCGCCGCAGCGCGGGTGTGCTCGGAAGACCGGGACGTTTTCAAAATGGCGCACCTCCGGCTCGCCTGGTTGCCCAGGTGCGGGCCAGGCGATTTCGACGGCATCGCAACGCACGGTGCGCGGGCGATGCTGGGGCCGGAGGCCGGCGAGGTAGGCGTCGGCGGCGCGGCGCAGCACGCGGCGTTTCCGTGCGTCGATCGCGTCGTAGCCCTGGACGAGGGCGGAGGCGGCGCGCGTTTTCACTTCGACAAAGACGAGCACCGCGCCGTCGAGGCAGACGAGGTCGAGCTCGTCGCGTCGGTCGCGCGGGCTGCGCCAGTTGCGCGCGAGGATGCGGAAGTTTTTCCGACGCTTGAGCCAGCGCGCGGCAAGGCGTTCGCCGCGTGCGCCGAGCGAATCGGTGCCACGGAGACGGCGCCACCAGGATAGCAGGAACGAGGTCATGGGGAGGGCTGGCCGG
>MWDT01000414.1 GCA_002070825.1 Verrucomicrobia bacterium ADurb.Bin122 | reverse complement strand
GCACGGGCCTACCTCGCCTCATTGCCTCGAGGCCGCTGGGGCAGACTCCGCCCGCAGCAGCGCGAGCCGGTAAGGCAGGAGCAGGTAGTTTGGCTCCACCACCTGACGGTCCATCCCCTGGTAGAGGAATTGCAGATTCGTCGGATCGACCGTCATCGTCTCATCACTGCCCGTGCGGAGCAGCTCGCCGTGGCTGATGTCGGCGGTCCAAAGCGGGGTGCCATCTTCGCTTTTCACGTTCAGTGGTCCGGCAAATGGCGTGGCCCACGTGCTGGCCTGGGCGATCGGCTTCCACTCGCCGTCGAGCCGATCGGAGAGAAACGCCTTGAAGTAGCGGTGGCCACCTTCGCCCATGCACTCGATGAAACAGAGGTACTGGTTGCTGCCTTGCAGACGGTAAACACAGCTGGCCTCGAAGAGATCGCCAGCCTTGGGCTCCTGCATGACGATCACCGGCTCGTCAAAACCCTTGGGGAAGTCCGCAAGCCGGGTACGGCTCCGATAAAAGCGTCCGTTGTCGTCGGAGAAAAACAGGTAGGCGTGGGTCTCGTCGCAAATGATCCAATAATCGAGCCAGCCCTGGACGACGCTCTTGGGCGTGCCGTCAAAAAACGCCTGAGGCGCGCTCCACGTTTCCGGCTTCTCCAAATCGTCGGTCGTCGAGAACGACGGGTGCTGAGATTGGTAAATCAAGTACCACTTTTTGTGCGGGCGAAAATAAAAGATCTGCGGCGCACAGTGGTAGCCGGCCAGGTTGGGATTTGCGTCGATATAGTACGGCTTGGCCTGGGCCGCCTCGGCCCAGTTGCGGAAGTTGAGGTAAACCATGCTCCAGCGGCCGTTCGTGTCGGCGGTCGTGGCATACACATGCCACTTGGCGTTGTGATGGACGACCGTCGGATCCTTGACGGAGACGATCGGGTGCTGCGCATCCGGAATGGGCGCGATCAACGGCCCGGTCGAGGTCCAGTGAAGCGGCTCACCGATGGGGGAAGTCGCGGCGCATGGCCTGCACAAAATGACGGCGAAGACACCAAGGGTGAGGGCGGAAAGGCAATGCATCCACACGATCTCAATCGTTGTCTCCGCTCAGGCAAGCATGACGAGCGGGCACGCCTCAATGGCCGGCCTGCTTCGCATCGGAAGGCAGCGAGGGGACGCCGAGCTCGCCACGGAGCTGGTCCGTGACGAGCCCGTCGACGACAATGGGAGTGGTGAGCTGGGTGCCAAACCGCTGCGCACGTCCAATGCTCTGAAGAAAACGATCCTCCGTGGCGGCAACCAGCCAGACTGCCACCTCGGGCCCGTTCTTCTTCAAAGCGACGATCGCGAGCTCGTGCGCGAGCAGGTAGTCCTCCGGAGTCGCGCCGTGGTGCAGCACCAGCGCCGCGCGGAAATAGTCGCTCCCGGTACGGAGTGATCCCTCCCGATAGAGCGTTTTCACCCGGGCGATGCGAGCGATGTCCCGCGGGCTCACCACCATCCAATCGATGGCCCCATCCGCGGGTTTTCGGTCGGATTGATCGGCATCGCAGAGGGCTTTCAGTTCGGGATTATCGTCAGCAGCGATGTCCGCGCTCACGGGGAAACCGCCTTCGGTGCAGTTGGCCGGGTCGAGCAAGACGCCGGCACCCATTTTCAACGTATCTGCGACGAAGCTCTGGGGCACCGGTGTCGCAATACGCGCATGATCCTTTGCATCGGGCAACGCCGCGAGAAAGGCTTCCGCCCCGGCTTTTTCACTGAAGACAACCCCCAGCTTTTTCCCCGAGCGTTGCACCTCATAGAGGGTCATCTGCCCCGGTGCGCCGCCGGAGACCGGCTCGGTGATAAAGTACACGGAGGCCGGCAGGGAGGACAGCCCCCGCGCCCCCTCGGCGGCGTGTAATGCCGCTCCCAAACCCGCTGCAACAAGGATGATTTTGGCGAGGATACTATGCATGGTAAAAAGAGGGGCGGAGTTCCGCCTGGCGGCGGTGGCGACCTCAGTCTGCGGTCTGGTCAACGGCGCGAAGGATCACGCGCACAACTTAAGCACTTGGCCAGAAGGATGGGGAGACGATTTTCAAACGGCATCGCCAGGCGTCGCCCAAGGGCCCGCGCCACGCGCGCGGTGCGGTGGCAGGCGGGGAAACGCCCCGCTGAAAAGCCAAGGCGGGGCCACCTTAAAGGCGGCCCCGCCAGGTCCAGCTTCAACTAACATCCCTGTGGGTCCACACCCACAAGGTAAGCACTCTCTATGACGCGCGGCCTTCGTGAATGTTTCGCACGAAGTGCGTTTTTTTATCAGGCGAGCCCATCGTCATTGGATGGGCCCCTCGTACACCTCGATCAGGCCCACGCCAGTCGTGCCGCGCGCCCCGGAAAGCTGCGCGGTGTAGATGCCCGGCTCCAGATCGAG
>MWDT01000413.1 GCA_002070825.1 Verrucomicrobia bacterium ADurb.Bin122 | reverse complement strand
AGGCCGTCGGAGAGCTCGTTGAGGGCGGTGGGGGCGTTGCCGACGGCGAAGAGCGCGCCGGGGTGCCGCGCCATGGCGAGGCGCATACCGGCCTGGGCGCGCGTGATACCCTCGGCTTGGGCGAGATCGACGGCCTCGGGCTCGTTGAGGCAGCAGTGCACCTGCAGGCCGAAGCGGCGGACGAACTCCTTGGAGACGCCGGACTGCACCATGGTGACGTCGGAGACGATGGTGCCGCCGCGCGCGAGGTAGTCGTGCCAGCGCGGGAGCGGATCGCCGTGCGCGTGGTAGAGGCGCTCGTACTCGAAGTCGGCGGTGGTGTGGATGCAGCGCACGACGGCGGTGCGGTCGGCCGGCGAGAGATCGGTGCGGGTGAGGCGGTCGGCGATGAGGCGGAAGCTCTCCTGCTGGATGGCGGGCCCGGTGACCGGTTTGCGCGAGGAGAAACCGCGTGGGGTGACGAGGAAGTCGCGGAAGCGGAAAGTCTCGGCGTTGCCGATGACGACGACGGTGAACATGTCGACCTCGGCGGCGGGAAACTCGGCGAGGGTCGAGTGCAGGATGCGCTCCTCGGGGCGGGTGACCTGGCGCACGAGGGCGACGGGCGTATCGGGCGAGCGGTGGCGCAGGAAGAGAGCGCGGGCGCGCTCGATCTGCCAGGTGCGCTTCTGGCTGCGTGGGTTGTAGAGGGTGGTGACGAAGTCGCCCAGTGCGGCGGCTTCGAGGCGGCGCTCGATGGTGCGCCACGGCGTCATGAGGTCGGAGAGCGAGACGCAGCAGAAGTCGTGGCCGAGCACGGCGCCGAGTTTGCCGCCGGCGGCGAGGAAGGCGCTGATGCCGGGGATGGTCTGGAGTTCGATGGAGTCGCCCTGAGCGCCGAGGCTGGCGACGTGTTCGTAGATGAGCGCGGCCATGGCGTAGATGCCGGCATCGCCGGAGCTGACGACGACCACGTGGCGATGGGCTGTGCAGGCGGCGACCGCGAGGCGTGCGCGCTCCTCCTCCTCCATCATGGCGTTGCCGACGACCTCGCATCCGGGACGGAGGAGGTGTTGCACAAATTGCAGGTAGAATTTGTAGCCGATGACGACATCGGCCTCGCCGAGCACGCGGGCGGCGAGCGGGAGGATATAGTCGGCCCCACCTGGACCGATGCCAACGACGCTGAGTTTCATGGGGATGTCCTCCGGACGATCAGGAGTGAGAGATAGGGAAGGGCGCGGGTGCGGAGGTCGTCCGGTCGCGTGGAGACAAACTGGTTGGGGGCGCCGAGGTGTTCGCACAGCAGGAGCGACCAGCCATGGCGCTCGGCGAGATCGGCGACCTGCGCGGCGACGCCGCGGATTTTGATGAGGACGGCGACATCGAAGGTTTCCAGGCACCGCGCCAGCTCGTCGGCGACGCGCAGGCGCGGAAGGACGGCGATGCGCTCGGGACCGGTGGCCAGTGGGTGCGCCTGTACGGCGGCACCGAGGAGAAACGCCGGGACGCCAGCGACGATTTCGACGGGCAACGTGGCCTCGTGCGCGAAGGCGAGCAGGCGGGAGAACGTGCTGTAGAAGGAGATGTCGCCCTCGCAGGCGAAGGCCACACGCCGTCCGGCCTGGCAGTCGGCGAGCAGTCCGGCGAAGGCCTCGCGGTAGGCGGACTCGGCGACGGTGCGATCCTCGGACATGGGGACGAAGACGCCGCGAAGGCGGTCGGCGGCGAGCCCGTGGCTGTCGAGCATGCGGCGCGAGTAGCTGGACTCGGCGCCGTCGGTGGCGCGCGATCCGGCATAGTAGACGCGGTCTGCCTGGCGGAGCAGTTCCAGGCCCTTGACCGTGATGAGGCCCGGATCGCCTGGGCCGAGGGAAATGCCGTAGAGCGTGCCGGGCTTCATCCGTGGTGGTGGCTGCCACAGCAACCGTGGTGTGCGTGGTGGTGCGGGTGGGCGCAGGCGTGGCCGGCGTGAGGTTTGCGGTTCATCGCGACTTTGCCGCTTTCGACCTCGGCAAGTCGTTCGATGAAGGTGTCGATCCACGGAGATTCGGAGGCGAGCGGTGCCGCCATGCGCCACTGCTTCGCCGACTGGCGTTGATGTTCGGCGAGCTGGGCGGCGAGCTGTTTGTAGAGCATGCCGTCGAAGAAGACGGCGGGCATGAAGAGCCCGTGGCGGAAGGGCAGGTGCTCGAGCAGCGCGAGGGCGTCGGCGGGCTTGGGCGGGACGACGGCGATGTAGGCGGTGGTGGCGAAGCCGAGCCCGAGGCGCTCGGCGACGAGGCGGGCGAGCTTGGCGGCGTCGCCATTGGCATCGGGCTCGGAGGTGCCGCGTCCGGCGAGCAGGAGCATCGTGTCGGCGGCGGATTGTCCGGGAGGGATCGCGGCGGCGGCGACGCGGCAGGCCGTCTCGACGACCTCGGGTGTCAGTCC
>MWDT01000412.1 GCA_002070825.1 Verrucomicrobia bacterium ADurb.Bin122 | reverse complement strand
CGACGTCGTGGTGCGCCTCGACGTGCTTCCGGTCGCCCTTGTGCCACCAGTAGAAGATGGGGCTGGCGATGAAGATCGACGAGAAGGTGCCGGTGACGATGCCGACGAGGAAGGTGAACGAGAGGTCGTTGATGACGCCGCCGCCGAATATGAAGAGCGCGAGCGCGGCGAGGAAGGTCGTCACGCTGGTCAGGATGGATCGGGGGAAGACGAGCGAGGTGGCGAGGTTGATCACATCGCGCAGGCGCATCTCGGGACGCATTTTCAACTCTTCGCGGATGCGGTCGAAGACGACGACGGTGTCGTTGATCGAGTAACCGACGATCAAGAGCAGGGCTCCGACCATGGCGCCGCTGAACTGGCGGCCCGAGAGGACGAAGATGCCGATGGTGATCAGGACGTCGTGGATGGTCGAGACGACGGCGCCGATGCTGTAGCCGACTTCGAATCGGAAGGCGACGTAGAGCATGATGCCGAGGATGGCGAGGCCCACGGACATGAGGGCGTTCCACTGGATTTCCTTGCCGATGGCAGCTCCGATCGTGGTTTTGCCTTCGACGTTGAATTGAGCGGACGGGTACGCCTGCGTGAGCACGTTGATGGCGGCATCGGCTTTGCCCGTTTCGGTCTGGACGCTGAGAATTTCGCGACCGGAGCCGATTTCGCTTTGGTAGAAGGCCATCGTTTCGCCGATTTTGGCGTTATTGAGCGTCGAGTGGAGCTTGGCGGTGTCGATGCGGTCCTTGAAGGTCAGGGTGGCGACATCGCCGCCGGCGAAGTCGATGCCGTAAATGTCCTTGCCCTTGAATCCGATGGCGATGACGCCGACGAGTACCACGAGCCACGAGGCGATGAACGCCTGTTTGCCGTACTTGAGGAAGTCGATGGACGGCGGGCGCAGGAAGTTGGCCATGAGCATGCGTTTCATCGTGCCGGACATGATGAGCAGGTTGAGCAACATCTCACTGACGACGAGGGCGGTGAACATCGTGGCGAAGACGCCGATGGTGATCGTGACGCCGAAGCCGCGGATCGGGCCGGTGCCAAAGGCGATCATGAGGCCGGAGGTGATCAGGGTCGTCAGGTTGGCGTCGATGATCGTCGTAAAGGCTTTCTCGTGGCCTGCGTGGAAGGCGGTGACGAGGGATTTGCCTGCACCGAGTTCTTCACGCATGCGCTCGAAGATGAGGATGTGGGCATCGACCGCCATGCCGACGGTGAGCACGAGGCCGGCGATGCCGGGGAGGGTGAGCGTGGCACCGAGGCTGGCGAGGACCGCCAGACAGATCAGGATGTTGAGGGTCACGCTGAACACTGCGATGCCGCCGGCGATCGTGTAGTAGGCGATCATGAAGGCGGCGACGAGGGCCACGCCGATGTAGGTGGCGAGTTTGCCGCTGGAGATCGCGTCGGCGGCGAGGGACGGGCCGACCTCGTACTGCTCCTTGACCGTCAGCTCGACGTCGAGGGGGTTGTTGAGGACGTTGGCGAGGTTGAGCGCTTCGCGGTCGGTGAAGTTGCCCGTGATCTGGGCGGAGTCGTTATCGATCTGCTCCTTGACGGTCGGGGCAGAGTAGAGCTTGCCGTCGAGCACGATGGCCAGGCGTCCGAGACGGCCGGCGCGTTGGCCCTGCGCGGCGATTTCACCAGTGACGGCGGCGAACTTCTTCCGGCCCTCCTTGGTAAACATGAGGATGACCTCGGGCTTGCCATACATATCGGGGCGGGCAAATGCCTTGTCGATGCCTTCGCCGGACATTTCCGGGATGCGTTTGACGAAGACTTCTTCGACGCCGGCCTGGCCGCCGCGGCCCTCGTAGTCGAGGGAAAGAATCTCGTAGCCGGGCGGAATTTCGCCGGGGGCGACGCGGTCGGGCGTGAGCGAGGGATGGACGAGGCGGAAGTCGAGACGCGCCGGTTTTTTGACGGTGTCGATGATCTCGGGGTTGTCGCGGGTGTTGAGGCCGGGGAGCTGGATTTCGATGCGATTGTCACCGACTTTGCGGATCATGGGCTCCGCGACGCCGTAGGCGTTGATGCGGGTGCTGATGATTTCGATTGCTTTGGAGATTTTCTCCTTACGCTCTTCTGCTCCGCCCTGGCTGTTGGGTTGATCGGCGGCTTCGAGGGTGACGGCGACGCCGCCGTTCAGGTCGAGGCCGAGCTGGAGGCTCCCCTTCGCACGGAGGAGGAGCTCCTTGAGGACGATGTCGTTGCGCTTTTCGAGGTTCGTGAGCGAATCCTCGATGTTCATGTCCGGGAAGAACGTGGAGAGGTCGATCTTCCGCTCTTTGGCGATTTGTTTGAGGGCGACGTATTCGCTGAGGGCTTGGCCGTTCTTGTATTGGGCGGAGGCCTCGTCGATGAGCTTGTTAAACTCGCTGGATTTGGCCGTGGTCTGCGTCTTGGCAAAACCGACGAACGGCTGG
>MWDT01000411.1 GCA_002070825.1 Verrucomicrobia bacterium ADurb.Bin122 | reverse complement strand
TCCTTGTAAATGGCCCGGACAAACTGCGGGAAGCTATCGTTGATGCAGACGACTTTCTGACCTTTGACCATGTGGGAAAACGATGAGGAAAACGGAAGTTTAGGCAACGCGCACGCCGGACGCGCCAGCCAAGCAGTTCATTCGATGCGACCTTCGTCGAAATCGATCAGATCCGGCACGCTCTTGATCTCGCCGACGCGGTCGGCGCAGCCCATCGAGGTGAGCGCCTCGCGCAGAAAATCCTGCCCGGCAGGCGTCATGCCCTTTTGCACGAGGTCGCGGTTCCACTTCGCCGCGTGCACATCGGCGGGCAACAGCGCCATCAGGCGGCGCTCCACGACCGCGTCGTCGCTCTCTTCGCGCACGATGCGCTCGACGGCGTCGGGCTCGATGCCGAGGTGCAGGCAGAGGAAACGGTCGAGCCCGCGCTTGAAGTTTTTCGCGTAGCTGGCCGGCAGCGCGCCATGGGCTTTCACGTAGCGGCACTTCGCCAGAAAGCGCGGCAGGTACAGCAGCCCCGTCGCCGGATGCGGCAGGTACGGCGACGGCAGACAGGTGAGCACTTCTCCGGTGGAACCGGGGATGGGTTTCGACGGCATGGCGCGCATTCCGCGCAGCCCACCGGCGGACGTCAATGCGGACTCGCCCGGCACGGCATTTTGCCGGGCCACGCAAGAGCAAAAAACGCCCCGGCCCCGGCCATCCCCCACCTACGCCAGAGGGGATAAGTTTTAAGCAAAACCGATGCACGGATTCAGAAACGCTAATAACCCGCTAATTGAAGTAGGGCCGGGCTCCGAAACGTTGACGTACCGCCCAGCCGGGCCGAAGAAACCCCTCGTTCTTTCCCTTTTTCTTCCGGTGCGAGGAAGGCCGTGCAAACCGGCCACAGTCGCGCTGCGGTAACAGGTCACAACGCCCCAACGGCTGCGGTCGAGAACACGCCGCCGTACATCGCCAATCGGCTCCACACCGGTGAAGGCGGGGGCGGCGGCCCGTTTTCTGGAAACACAGGGTGATCCCCTCGTATTTCATGAAACCGGAGAACCTGGAGTCCGAACACTTGCGCCGGAATCGTCCTCCCCCTCGCCAGCTGCGCCACAGCCGGCTACAATATCCTTCATCGCACGAATGAAGCCCTCCGCATCCATCGGGCGTCTCCCCTCGCCCTGCCAGTCCACTCCGGCACGCCTCCCGCGCGCCTCCGCTTTCGTTTACCCTTCCGCCACGCGCCTCCACCGGCACGCGCTTCGCTAACTGCGGCACACCACCACCAGCCGCCCCCGACACCCGTCCGCCTCCCTCTGGCCACTGCCTTTCCCTTTTCACTCCCCCGACGCCATGCATCTTCCGACACCCGCACAAGATCTTCACGCCTACCTCGCCAGCACCGCCGGCCTGCCCGCCCAAATCCGCAAACGCGACGGGCGCATCGTCCCCTTCAGCGTCTCCCGCGTCACCCACGCCTTGGAGCGCGCCGGCTCCTCCACCGGCGAGTACAACCGCGACATCGCCCAGCGCCTCACCATCCGCGTCGTCAACCTCCTCGCCAACACCGTCGCCGACCCCATCCCCACCGTCGAGCAGGTGCAGGACATCGCCGAGGAGGTGTTGCTCGAATCCCCCTTCCGCCGCACCGCGCGCGCCTTCATCGTTTACCGTGACCAGCACAAGCGCCTGCGTGAGATCGCCGCCAAGTCCGACGTCGCCCTCATCGACGGCTACCTCAAGCAGCTCGACTGGCAGGTCCGCGAAAACAGCAACATGAGCTACTCGCTCCAAGGGCTGAACAACTACATCTCGTCCACCGTCTCGCAGAGCTACTGGATGAACGCCATCTACCCGCCCGAGGTCCGCCACGCGCACGAGAGCGGCGATTTTCACCTGCACGACCTCAACCAACTCTCCGTGTACTGCGTGGGCTGGGATCTGCTCGACCTGCTCGGCGAGGGCTTCCGCGGCGTGCCCGGCAAGATCGAGTCCAAGCCCGCCCGCCACCTGCGCACCGCGCTCGGCCAGATCGTCAACTTCTTCTACACGCTCCAAGGCGAGGCCGCCGGCGCCCAGGCGTTCTCCTCGTTCGACACCCTGCTCGCCCCCTTCATCCGCTTCGACGGCCTCACCTACGAGCAGGTGAAACAGTCGCTCCAGGAGTTCATCTTCAACGTCAACGTCCCCACCCGCGTCGGCTTCCAGACTCCGTTCACCAACGTCACCCTCGACCTCGTCTGCCCGCGCCACCTCGCCACCTCGCCCGTCGTGATCGGCGGCGAGTACCGCACCGAGACCTACGGCGAGTTCCAGGCCGAGATGAACCTCTTCAACCGCGCCTTCTTCGAGGTCATGTCCGAGGGCGATGCCCGCGGCCGCGTGATGACGTTCCCCATTCCCACCATCAACCTCACGCCCGACTTCGACTGGGAAAACCCCAAC
>MWDT01000410.1 GCA_002070825.1 Verrucomicrobia bacterium ADurb.Bin122 | reverse complement strand
GCGCCAAGCTCGCCCTCACCAAGGGTCAGGCCGCAGCCTTGAAGATCGAGTTTCACCAAGGCGGGCAGACTCGCTTTGTCCGGTTCGCATGGCGCACACCCAGCGAAGCGCGCGCGTTGATCGAACGCCCGAAGACACTCGACAACTCCATGGTCACCTACCTGCCGGCCGGTGCCGACTGGTACAATTTTCAAACCGGTGAACGCTTCACCGGTGGCCAGACCGTCACGAAGCACTGCCCGCTCGACACCTTCCCGGTGTACGTGCGCGCCGGCTCCATCGTGCCGATGAGTCCGGCAGGTCTCCAATACGCCACGGAGCGCCCCGACGCGCCCTACGAGCTCCGCATCTACCCCGGCGCCGACGCGACGTTCACTCTCTACGAAGACGACAACGAAACCTACGCCTACGAGCGCGGCGAACGCGCCACCTACGACCTCGTGTGGGACGACGCGAAACGCACGCTCCGCATCGGCGCCCGCCAGGGCTCGTTCCCCGGCATGGTGGCCGAGCGCACACTCGTGATTTCGTTGCGCGTGCCGGGCTCGGACGCCGTGCGCGAGGTCCGCTACGCCGGCCAGCCACTCACCTTGCAGTTCCCGTAATCGATCGGAGCCATCCCGCATGAAACACACCCGCCCCTTGGCGCTACTCGCCGGCTACGCCGCCCTGCTCGCCGCCTCCTCGCTCCACGCATCCGAGCCGATCATCCAAACCAACTTCACCGCCGATCCCGCGCCGCTCGTCCACGACGGCGTGGTTTACCTCTACACGAGCCATGACGAGGACGACTCCCCGCCCGGAATGGGCAAGTTCCTCATGCGGGATTGGAAATGCTACTCGTCGACCGACATGGTCAACTGGACCGACCACGGCACCGTCGCCTCGCTCGCGACGTTTCCCTGGGCCGACCAGAAAAACGACGCGTGGGCCCCGCAGGTCGTCGCCCGCAACGGCAAGTTCTACCTGTACGCCCCCATCAGCGTGCAGGGCTGGCCCAAGAACGTCATCGCCGTGGCGGTCGCCGACAACCCGCTCGGGCCGTTCAAGGACGCCCTCGGCCGCCCCCTGATCGACAAAGCCGAGGGCTACATCGATCCGACCGTCTTCGTCGACGACGACGGCCAGGCCTATCTCTACTTCGGCAACCCGCACCTCTGGTACGTGAAACTCAACGACGACATGGTCTCGTGCGCCGGCGACATCGCCATGGAGCCCACCAAGCCGGAGAACTACCAGGAGGGCCCGTGGTTCTACAAACGCGCCGGCCATTACTACATGGCCTACGCGTCGACGTGTTGCCCCGAGGGTATCGGCTACGCCATGAGCGACAAGCCGACCGGCCCGTGGACGTACAAGGGCCATATCATGCCTCCCGACGCACGCGCCACGGGCAATCACCCGGGCATCATCGACTACAAAGGCGGCTCCTATGTCTTCGGCTTCAATTTCAAACTAAACTTCGCGATCACCAAGCAGCACCACGAGCGCCGCTCCGTCTGCGTCGCCAAGCTCGACTACCTCGCCGACGGTTCCATCCGCGAGCTGCCCTGGTGGGAGGAGGCGTCTGCGGTGGCCCAACTCGGCACGCTCGACCCGTATCGCCGCGTCGAAGGCGAGACCATCTGCTGGAGCGAAGGCATCAAAACCGCGCCCACCGCGCAAAACGGTCTGTGCGCCTACCCCACCCGGGACCGCGCCTTCATAAAGGTCCAGGGCGCCGATCTCGCAGGCGGGGCCACGCGCTTCCAGGCCTCTGTCGCCGCCGCCGCGGCGGGCGCGCAGATCGAAATTCACTTGGACCAGCCCGACGGCCCGCTCGCCGGCATCTGCACGATCCCCGATACCGGCAGTTCCTCCAACTGGAAAACCGTCTCGTGCCCGCTCCGCAGCACCGCCGGCGTTCACGACATTTTCCTCGTCTTCGACGGCATCGCCTCCGCCTCGCCCCGCCTCGACTGGTGGCAGGTCGAATAACCCACGTTTCCCCTTTCAAACCCATGCGCCCGCACTCCCATATCCGACATCTCTCGTCCCTCGCCATCCTCGCCTGCGCCGGTCTTCTCACCGCGGCCGAGCCCGCGCCGCAATCCATTCCGTCAGCCCCGATCCTCACGCCCGCCGCCCCCGCCACGCCGCGCGTCAACGGTCCCGGCATCTTCGGCGTGCGCCCCGGCGCGCCATTCCTCTACTCGATCCCGGCCACCGGCCAGCGTCCGATGACCTTCGCAGTCGACGGACTCCCTGCGGGACTCACGCTCGACGCCGCCACCGGCCGCATCACCGGCAGCCTGGCCACCGCCGGCGAGCACACCGTGACGCTGCGCGCAAAAAACGCCCTCGGTGAATCGGCAAAGAAGTTCCGCATCGTCGTCGGCGACCGCATCGCGCTCACGCCCCCGATGGGCTGGAGCAGCTGGAACTGCTGGGGCGACGCCGTGAGCCAGGAGCTCGTCCTCAGCTCCGCGCGCGCC
>MWDT01000409.1 GCA_002070825.1 Verrucomicrobia bacterium ADurb.Bin122 | reverse complement strand
AAACTGGCGATGGAGGCGACGATCAGGTAGTCGGCGCCGAGGTTCTGGGAGAGGCGAAGCGCCGAGGACTGCTCGGTGAGTTTCGCTTCGAGGCTGCCCTCCGGGCGGGCATTGCCGGAGGCCGTGGCAGGATCGAAGGCGCGGAGCGCATCGGCGACCGTCTCGCGGCTGAGCACCTGGAAACCGAGATCGGTGATGCGGGCGGTGATAAAGTCTTCCAGCGCCATGATCTTCTCGTCGAGGGCCGCGCCGGCGCGGTTGGAGATGAAGATGGCGGCCTTATAAGTCTTGGGCTGAACGACGGAGACGGCCTCGACCTCCTTGACACGGGTCGTGGTGACGCGCTCGGTGACCATCTTGCCGTCCTTTTCGTAGGTACGGGTCTCGACGACCGGATCTTGCGTCGAGACGGAGCGCTCCACCTCGGTGGTGGCCTGTGCAAAAATGCTCACGGAAGCCGTGAGCAGGGCGAGGAATGTACGGAGGTATTTCATGGCTGGGACGGGTTGTGATAAATCCAAGGAAGCGGCTGGGTTTGGTGGGCAGAAGCCTGTGATACAAAGACGGGGCGCCTCAAATCAAAAAACGCAACAGTCCTGCATCAGCATGGGCCCATGGAAGTGGGCAGCTTTTAAAGAATAGCGAAGGAGGCATTTGACCGGCATCGAGCACGCAGGTGCCCAAGCCGGCCAGATCCGCAACGTATATAAAACGGTTCCAATGATTAAGGCAGTTTTGCCTCAGTGACCTTCCGCGTCTGGGTATCGCGGAACACCGTGAGGGCCTGCTTCACCTTCGGATCGGTCAACGCCAGCATCGCCCCGGCAAAGAGCGCGGCATTGATGGCTCCAGCTTTGCCAATCGCAAAGGTGGCGACGGGGATGCCGCCGGGCATCTGCACCATCGAGAGCAGCGAATCCATGCCTTTGAGCGCCGCCGATTCCATCGGCACGCCAAGCACCGGCAACGGCGTCAGCGCCGCCGCCACACCGGCCAGATGGGCCGCCCCACCCGCCCCGGCGATGATGACCTTGAGCCCGCGCGATTCCGCGCTGGAGCAATACTCGAACGCCAGAGCCGGCGTACGATGGGCGCTGATCACGCGCTTTTCATAAGGGATGCCGAGCGTCTCCAAGGTGAGCGCCACATGCTGCATCACATCCCAGTCCGACGTACTACCCATGATGATGCCGACGAGAGGAATTTCCATAAGAGTGCGTTTATTGAACTGCTTGGCGCTTCCGCGGCAAATCGGAAATCGCCCGCCTCCACATACCGCTGCGCGCCGGCCTTTAACAGCCGACGGACAACGGCATGCCCGTCCCCACTCCGGCGCTCAGACTAGGGAGCGCCCCCGCGGCACGCGGACCACGACGGTCCCGGCGATCTTGTCGTGCCAGCCCTGCCGAGCCGCATCGTTCACAATCCAGAAAAAGCCCAGCCCCGCCGGTGCGATCGACAGGAAACACCCGAGCGCGCGCACCACCGCCGTCGTCCAATCCATCGGCCGCCCATCGCTGCGCACGATCTGGAGGTTGCACACGATGCCACCGATCGTCGTCCCCCGAAGTTTCCAAAGCACGGCACCATACGCCGCCGTCAACAGGAGGAATCCCCCCGGCCCGGCCACGATGGTAAACGGCAGCAATCCGTTGAACACGCCCGTCAGGATGCCGCACAGCATCGCATCGATGGCGAGCGCCCTCGGGCAGCCCCGCCACCAGCGGCGCCGCCGCACTCGCGCCCGAGGGCGCAGGCGCCGGAGGAACCGCCACCGGGGCGACAGGCGCAGGGGCGGCCGGAGCGGGCTTCGCAGGGCCCTCACGAACCACACTCTGCGAGATCGTGTACAGCACGACGCCCAGTCCGAGCGTACCCACCAAATGCCACAGCAAGATGCCTACAAACGGCACGCTGTAGAGCAACGCCACCAGGACGCCGCCCACCAGCACGGAAACCGCCGCGTGCGACCACCAGCCGGGCCCGAAAGCCAGCGTCAACCGCCGCCCAAACCAAGCCATCATCGCCACGCGTCCAAAAAGTGAAGCCAGCAAAAGCGCCGCGAGCAGGAAAGGCAGCAACAAGGCCCCGATCCCTGTCGCGCACAACACGATCACCACCAGCGGTGCGAGCAACAGCGCCAGCACGGCTGCCAGGATCGACCGCCCCGGCCGCTGCTCCAGCGTCTCCGCGCAGCGGTCCACCGCCCGACGTAGCAACAACGCAATCAGGGCGTAAAACACCAGCACCACGCCCGCCCACAGCCAGGCCCACGCGCAGCTCCCGCGATACGCGAGCAGCCGCCCCTTGAGCAGGCAGTTGCCCGCCCAACTTCCCGCCGAGCCGAGCACGTCCCAGTCCAGATTGGGCAACCCGGCGCCGACCGAGACCGATTGTCCGCGCACTACCGCGGCCGGATCGCGATGCACCTGGCCAAACACCGACACGATCTCGCCCGACACCGCCGCCTTGGGCCCGAGGG
>MWDT01000408.1 GCA_002070825.1 Verrucomicrobia bacterium ADurb.Bin122 | reverse complement strand
CACCCTCGCCGACCGCCACGTCACCGTCATCCTCAACGGCGTCAAGATCCTCGACAACATCCCCCTCGCCGGATGCACCGGCGGCGCCCTCTGGGCCGACGAGTTCCGCCCCGGACCCCTCTACCTCCAGGGCGACCACACCGCCGTCCAATACCGCAACCTCATCCTCCGCCCCATCATCAAATAGCCCGCCGCCCCCCCCCGCATCCCCCGCCGAGCTCGTGCTATTGGCCGACGATGATGAAAACGTGCGGCGCATCGCCCAGGTATTTCTCCGGCGGCAGGGCTACCAAGTGCTCCTGGCCGAAAACGGGATCGAGGCCGTCAAACTCGCGGACGAACACGTGCCACAGCTCGCGGTGCTCGACGCGATCATGCCCGAGATGGGCGGGGCTGAAGCCGCCCGGCTTATCAGGCAAAAACACCCTGAGCTGCCCATCATTCTAGCATCGGGCCTGGGAAGTGCCCCCACGCCGGAAGACATTCCAGGCCCGCCACCGGCACTGTTAGGCAAACCCTATTCATCCGACCAGCTCTTGAAACTGGCCCGGCGCCTCCTGCGCCCCCCCCGTCCCTGATGCGATCAGGCATCAGGCCCGCAACACCTGCGTGCGCGGCACACCGACCGAGGCACGCAAAATCAACTCGGTCGGGAACACCACGGGCGTCGCTGCGGCATCCGCCGCGTGTCCGATTCGCTTGAGCAACACCTCGACCGCCCGCTGTCCCATCTCGCGCAAGGGCTGGCGCACCGTCGTCAGCTGCGGCACCGTCGTACGGGCCGCAAGCGTGTCGTCAAACCCCGCAACCGAGACATCCTGCGGCACGCGGACACCGGCCTCCGCCAGCACCTCAAGGCAGCCAAAAGCCACACTATCGTTGTAGCACACAATGGCCTCGGGCAACGGCTGCCCGGCATGCGTCGCAAGCCATTGCTTCAGACTCAGGCGGCCGGAATCGACCGACGAGCCCGCAGCGGCCTGCAACTCGGGATCAGGGGCAATGCCCGCATCCGCCAGCGCACGGAGGTAACCTTTCTTGCGGCGCTGCGCACCGAGAAAAGAGAGTTCACCCGAGATAAGCAAAATGCGGCGGTGTCCCAGACCGATCAGGTGGCTGACCAGATTGTAAAAACCCGCCTCCTCATCGCTCTCGATGTTCACCACCGAAGGCAGAGGCGTGTTGGCATGGAGGGCGACAAAAGGCGTATGCAGCGGTAATTGGCGGCCCTGAGCCTCGCTCATCAATGGCGCAAGAAGGATCAGCCCATCGATGCGGCCATCGCAAAAACCTCCGACTCGCGAAGCCTCCTGGTGCCAATCGTGCAGGGTAAAGACAGTGGTGTTCTGGTCGTACCGGGCCGCCGCCTCGATCACGCCATTGAGCACCTCCATGAAATAGTGGTTCAGTTCGCCTTGTAAATCGACCACCGCCGCAAGCCCGATCGTGTGCATGCGGCGCGCCGCCAGCGCACGCGCGGCGACATTCGGCCGGTAGTTCAGCTTGGCCGCTGCCGCCAGAATCCGAGCCCGCGTATCGGGCGAAATGCGCGAAGAGGTCTTGGCCTGGTTCAAGACCGCCGAAGCCGCCATCGCCGATACGCCCGCCGCCCGGCCGACATCCGCCAACGTGGCGGCGCGAGGATTGATCCGCGCGGCACTCATGGCTTGGTTGAAAGCCCCAGAATTTCTCGGAGCATCGGCTTCAAATACCCCGGAAACACGACGACGTGTGTCAAAACATGCTTAGAACCATCAGCCAAGGTAATTGTGAATCGATAAATACAAGGCGTCGACACCTCGTAATACGCCCACTTGAGTCGGGCGTCAGTGCCTTCGACATGCGCAAGATCGTTGGTCCAGACATTTTGCTTTAGGATAGGCGATTTATCATCCACTAGGAGCACAGGCGGCGCATCGTCATTAGTGTAGTCCTCCACCTTCACAGAAGTCACCGCGATGGGCTTCCTCACGCCAAAAATGAAGATGTAGTCCAAACGCTTATTTTCCCGGGACGGCTTGAAGTCAGCCAAAACAATCTGAATCGCATCGTCATTTGGAGGTTTATGGCCCTGACGGGTCATCGGAACCACCAATCGTTCGCCACCATAAAGCGTATAGACTACGGACGCATCCATACTCTTGCACCCGGAAAGCATGACCGAGAGAGCACTCAGACCGAGCAGGGCAAATAAAACGAGGCAACGCATGGTTCCTTACTGTGTTTGATAAAAACACCGGCAACCAAATTGCGCGCGACGAGGAAAAAAGCGCGAGGCATCCCCCACCCAAGTGCCCCGGCTACCCACCAAACAACAGGCTCCGTCGTGCAAACGCGTGCGCAACGGAGCCCGAATGAAAAGGCCATGCCGGGCGCAGTTTCCTGCACCCGGCACGCGGTAAACAATTACAGCGAGGCGATCAACGTCGTGGCCGCCAGACGCACGATCACGCCCGCAGCGTCGGCCGTGGCCGTGCCGCCGGTCACACCCGTCAGCGTC
>MWDT01000407.1 GCA_002070825.1 Verrucomicrobia bacterium ADurb.Bin122 | reverse complement strand
AGGCGGCACGGGCAACGGCCGTGGGGCCGGCGGAGGCGTGTCGGCCAAGGCGGCGAGCGGAAGGGCGACAAACGGCAGTGTGGCGAGAATGAGCGAAGGGAGAAAGCGCATGGGGATGGGGGGGCGCGGGTGAATTGTCAGGGCTGCTTGTGGCCGAGCCGCGGCATCAGCGCAAACACGCCCCAGCCGAGGTACTCGCGCGTATAGGTCGCGTAGCGCACCGGCTCCGAGGCCAGTTTCGCCTGCACCTCCCCGGCCAGCTCGTCGTCGGGGTTGGCCTCCAGCCAGCGGCGCATGGTGAGCCATTTGGCCGCCTCGTACCGGTCCCAGCCGTCCTGGTTGGCCAGCACCATTTCGACGACGTCGTAGCCCAGCCGGCCAAACGACGCCACCAGCTCGGGCAACTCCAGAAAATCCGCCCGCGTCTGGGCCAGGCACCCGCGGGCGATCTCCTCCGTGGGCGGCAATTGCCGCCAGTAAGGCTCGCCGATGAGGATGATCCCGCCGTGGCGCAGGCTCCGCCTCAAAAGCTCGATCGTGCCGGCGACGCCTCCGCCGATCCACGTGGCCCCGACGCAAGCCGCGACATCGACCTTTTCGCCGGAGACGTAGCCCGCCGCATCGCCATGGATGAACTCGACGCGCTCCGCGACGCCCAGCGTCTCCGCGCGGCGCTTCGCCTGCGCGCTAAACAACCGGCTCATGTCGACGCCTGTGCCGACGATCCCGTGGTCGCGCGCCCAGGTGCAAAGCATTTCGCCGGAGCCGCAGGCGAGGTCGAGCACCCGGTCCTCCGGCTCCAGGCGCAAGGCCGCGCCGAGCATGGCGAATTTATCAGGAGTGAACGGGTTGTGAATGCGGTGCGCACTCTCCGTGATGTTGAATATCCGTGGGATGTCCATGGGCGGCTGCGTCGGGTTTCGTCGGTGGGAAAACAATGATAACGGCCCAATCGTGTGCCGGCATGCGCGAGAACCGCATGCCAGAGCGACTTCCCTGGCTCTATCAGCCAATCGCTTACGCAGCCATTTTCAGCCGTCCCTTTTATGCTTTTATGCCTCTTCAGCCGCGGCCGCTTGATGGTGAATCTTAAAAGCTTCTAGTGCCTTTTAAAATAATTCAGCTATTCTTTAAAAGATAAATGGACTATTTAAAGAGACTGTAGTTAGCTCGGCTTGCCCCAGATGAACCCCGATGACTTCAAAACGCAGTCCACAGGTCGAGTGGTCAGCCATCCGACGGGGTACTTCGCCTTCGTTCCCGCGCCGCCACCGATCGACGTCGCCATGGATCGCACGCTCTGGCTCGCGTTGTCGCGAGCGGATGCAGCGCTGGGCGAGCTCTCCGGCTTGGGCTGCCAATTGCCCAATCCGCATTTGCTGATCGCGCCATTGGTGCGGCGCGAGGCGGTGCTATCGTCGCGCATCGAAGGCACCCGCGCCTCGATCTCAGAGGTCCTGCTCGACGAGGCCGGCACGCCCGATCCCGGCCAGAGCGCGACCCCGGATGTGCAGGAAGTCCGCAACTATGTGGTCGCGCTTGAGCATGGCATCGCCCGCCTGCCCGAACTTCCGCTGTCGCTGCGATTGGTCCGCGAGATTCACGGGAAACTTATGCAGGGGGCACGCGGCAAGAACGCCACGCCCGGCGAGTTTCGTCGTTCGCAAAACTGGATCGGTCCGGCAGGCAGCACGCCGACCACCGCGCCCTATGTGCCGCCGCCGGTCGAGCAACTCCCCGAAGTGCTCGGCGCCTGGGAGAAGTATCTGCATGTCCGCGACACGCTCCCCGACCTCGTGCAGTGCGCGATCATGCACGAGCACTTCGAGGCGATCCACCCGTTCCTCGACGGCAACGGCCGCGTCGGCCGCCTGATGATCACGCTCTTTCTGATCGAGCGCAGGCGCCTCTCGCAACCGTTGCTCTACCTCTCCGATTTCATCGAGCGGCACCGATCCGACTACTACGAGCTCTTGCAACGCATCCGCACGCATGGCGACTACGCCCCGTGGCTGCGCTACTTCCTTGCCGGGGTGGAGGAAACGGCGCGCGACGCCATCGCCCGCGCCCGCAATCTCCTCGCGCTGCGCGAGGAGTACTTGCACGCGATCAAATCGCCCAACGCCGCCGGGCTGGCCGATGCTTTGTTAAGTAATCCCTATGTGACCATCGCCTCTGCGGCTCGGGCACTCGACGTCACCCAGCCGACCGCCACGAAGGTGGTCAAACAGCTCGTCGAGTCCGGTCATCTACGCCAGATCACTCGCGGTAACTGGGGCAAGACCTACCTCGCTCCTGCGATTTTGGAGGCGGTGGATCTGAGCCAGTGACAATCCCTTGTGAGCGTTCGAGGGCCAGACCTAATCCGGGCGGCTCCACCCACTGTCAGCTCGAATATTAAAACCGAAAGCCTGCCCCCGGATTGGCTTCGTCCCTTCTACGCGGGCTCCGGTCGGCCCGATCCAGGCTCGCGCCCGCTGCGCTTGAGCCGCGGAGGCGCAGAGATCAAG
>MWDT01000406.1 GCA_002070825.1 Verrucomicrobia bacterium ADurb.Bin122 | reverse complement strand
CTTGCTGTTTTATTCGAACCGTTTGATGGAGCTGCCGATCGGGGTGTTTGCCATCGCAGTCTCGACGGTGGTGTACCCGCTGATCGCGCAGCACGCGGCGCAAAAGGACTTCGCTGCGATGGCGCACGACTACCTGAAAGGCGTACGGCTGATCCTCGTGATCAACGTGCCGGCGGCCGCCGGCATGGCGCTGCTCGGCGAGCCGATCGTGCGCTTGCTTTTCCAACGCGGCCAATTCACCGCCGCCGACACTTCGCTGATGGCGCCGCTGCTCGCGCTGTTTGCCATCGGCCTGCCGTTTTTCTCGGTGGTCAGCTTGATGACGCGGGCGTTTTACGCCGTGAAGGACACCGGCACGCCGGTGCGCATGGCGACGGTGAGTTTCGTGGTCAACGTGGTCCTGAGCCTCGCGCTCATGCACTGGCTGGGCGTGGCGGGACTCGTGGTCGCGAGCACCGGGGCGGTCGTCGTGCAGACGTGGCTGTTGCAACGTGCGCTCGGCGCCAAGCTCCCCGGTCTGGCGTTTGGCCCGCTCTGGCTTGACCTCGGCAAAGTGCTGCTGGCCACGCTCGCGATGGGCGCGGTCGTGGGCGGCGGCTGGTGGCTCGGCCTGCGCGGACACGGACGGCTGGGCGACTGCCTGGCGCTGGGCGGCCTCATTCCGGCCGGCGTGCTGGTGTACGGCGTCGCGCTGTGGCGGATGCGCATTGGCGGACGCGAGGAGCTGGCCGCGCTCGGAGAAAAGTTCAAAGCCAAGCTGGGCCGGCTGACCGGGCGCCGTGGCTCAAACTGAATGAATAAAGTGACGGATCAACAGGGGCGTGCTGGGAGTCGGATCGCCAATATTGATGCGTTGCGTGCGCTGGCGGCCCTTGCCGTATGCCTGTTTCATTTTACACGCAGTGGATTTCTGGGAGACAATATCCTCTCGCAGATTTGCCGACAGGGATACTTGGGCGTTGATGCCTTTTTTGTCATCTCGGGCTTTGTTATCCCATGGTCGTTGCACCAGTCCCGCTATGAGTTTTCGCAGCTATTCGGGTTTCTTAGCCGTCGCTTTTGGCGACTTTATCCCGCTTATGTCGTCACTGGAGTGCTAACGCTTGGGCTATGGTATGCGTCAAGTCTTGTCCCTGGGTTTCGCGGGGCGGCGCCGCATCTGGAGCATGGGCAGCTTTGGGGAAATCTGGCCCTTGCGTGTGCGTTTAACGGGACGGAGTGGCTGGTTCCTGTCTTTTGGACATTGGCGATAGAAGTGCAGTTTTATGTGTTGGTGGCGGTGATGTTTCCCTTGCTCGTCCACCGGAGGCCTATCGTGCGGTTTATCTCACTGGCTGCATGGGTCGGTGTAGTGTGGTGTGAACCTTCTGGGAACTTGGTATTGGCATATGGGGCGCTCTTCGGATTGGGCATCACGCTCTTTCTTAGGACTGCAGGATGTGAGTCCGGGCGGGCCTCGTGGTTTTGGGTGGGTGCGGCGACTGTTTCGCTGTTTTGGGTGAGGGGGATCGGGAGCGCATTGGTGGGGTTGGTGAGCTATCTGGTTTTGTCGTGTGCTCCAGCGGTCCGGCTGCGCGGGCTACTCTTTGTCGGGAGCTTCTCATACTCGCTCTATTTGCTGCACATTCCCCTAGGCAGTCGGATCATCAATCTCGCGGAGCGTTTGCCTATGACCCTCGGGTACAGAGGCGCTGCCGTTCTTTTGGCCTTGGGCGTGGCGATGGTGGGGGCGTATTTGCTGTTTTTGTTGGTCGAGCGTCCTTCTCATCAGATCGCACGGCGGTTTGGTAATCGGTGGCAGTCTCAATTGGCGCCAGATGATCAACCGAAAAGGGTATAATGAAGTTCAAACTCGACTGGTTTCTCATCGGCATGGGCGCGGCGGTGGCGCTCGCGTGGCTGTTTCCCGCGCCGGGCGCGGCGGGTGGCTGGATGCACCCGGAGCTGCTCACGAAGGCGGGCATCGCGCTGATCTTTTTCCTGCACGGACTGGCGTTGTCGTTTGCGGCGCTCAAGGCCGGCACGCTGCGCTGGCCGCTGCATCTGGTGGTGCAACTGTGCACGTTTGTCTTGTTCCCGCTGATCGGCGTCGGGCTCATGGCGGCGCTCGACGGGCGCGTGTCGCAGGAGCTGCAATGGGGCGTCTTTTACCTGTGCGCGCTGCCCTCGACGGTGTCGTCGTCGGTGGCGTTGACGGCGGCGGCGCGCGGCAATGTGCCCGGCGCGCTTTTCAACGCCACGCTTTCGAGCGTGCTCGGCGTGTTCCTCACTCCGCTATGGATGGCGTGGGCGATGCGTACCAGCGGCACCACGATGCCGCTCGGTCCGGTGATCCTCGATCTGGTTTACTGGCTGATCCTGCCGCTCGTCGTGGGCCAACTCTGCCGGCCGTGGCTGGGCGAGTGGGCGAAGCGCAACAAGGCCGGCATCAACCGCGCCGACCGCGGCACGATCCTGCTGCTCGTGTACACCTCGTTTTGCGACTCGTTTCAGGAGCGCATCTGGGCGGGTCACGGC
>MWDT01000405.1 GCA_002070825.1 Verrucomicrobia bacterium ADurb.Bin122 | reverse complement strand
ATCACCAACGGCGAGCCGGTTTACCTCTGGGAGTGGACCAACGCATTGCTGGCGGCGCTCGGCGAACCGCCGATCACCCGGCGCATCTCGCTGCGTGCGGCGCGGACGGTGGGCGCGTGTTGCGAGGCGCTCTGGCGCACGCTGCCGATGAAGGGCGAGCCGCCGATGACACGTTTCGTGGCCGAGGAGCTGGCGAAGGACCACTGGTTCGACCTCGTCGCCGCGCGTCGCGACCTCGGCTACGCCCCGCGCGTCAGCATGGCCGAAGGCACCGCCGCGTTGGTGGCGTCGCTCTTGGGCGGGAAATAACCGGCTGGCCGGAGTAGGCGCCGTTATTTTTCAAACATCTCCGCGAGGACCGCGAGGACGGCGTCGCTTGCGGTGGCATCCAGGCGGCCGAGACGTTTCACCAACCGTGTCTTGTCCACCGTGCGAAGCTGATCGAGCACGACCTCGCCGGTTTTGCCCTGAAAGGTGCACGGCACGCGCGTGGGGTAATTGCGCCCCTTGGTCGTCATCGGCGCGATGATGACGGTGGAGATGTGGGCGTTCATCTCGTCCGGGGAGACGACCAGCGCCGGGCGCGTTTTGCGAATCTCACTGCCGACCGTCGGGTCGAGCGTCACGAGCCACACGTCGAAGCGTTGCACTACCATTGCCACTCCTCCGCGTCGAACTGGGTGGCGGTGGGCGTGTCCTCGTGGACCATGGCGTCGTCCTTGGCGGCGGCCATGTCTCCGAAGGCATCCGCCCAGCCGGCGCGCGGCGTGTTGACCGGTCGCAAAATCAAGGCGCCATTTTTCGCCTCCAACTCCACCTCTTCGCCGAAGCCGCAGTGCTCCAGCATCGCCTTGGGGATGCGGATGCCGCGGGAGTTTCCGATGGGCACGATCTTGGTGAGCATGGCCACAATGTAATTACCGGCGCGCTCTCGGCAAGCGAGGAGCGCGCGAAGGTCAAATTACTGCAAGCCGCAAGGAGCGAGCCGTTTTGCGGGGCTTTAGCTCCGCTGGCGGACGGCTTCGAAGAGGGTGATGATCGTGGCCATGGCGACGTTGAGGGAGTCGGCCTGGCCGGCCATCGGGATGCGCACGGGGAGGTCGGCGTTTTTCAGCCAGAACTCGCTCAGGCCGTACTGCTCGCTGCCCATGATAACGGCGAGCGGGCCGCGCAGGTCGGCGTTGCTGTAGAGCTCGGTGGCGGCGGGCGTCGTGGCGATGGTGCGGATGCCGCGGGCTTTGAGCCAGGCGTGCACGCGCTGGCTTTCCTCGACGATGCAGGGCACGGAGAAGAGCACGCCGGTGGAGGCGCGCACGACGTTGGGGTTAAAGATGTCGGTGACGGGATCGCAGACGATCACAGCCTGGCAGCCGGCGGCGTCGGCGCTGCGCAGGATGGTGCCGAGGTTGCCGGGTTTCTCGATGGCCTCGACGACGAGCAGGAACGGCGCGGCGGGCAGGGCGAGTTCGTCGAGGGTGCGGCGCCATTGCGGGGCGACGGCGAGCAGGCCGTCGGGGCGCTCGCGGTAGGCGACCTTGGCGAAGGCGTCTTTGGAGAGTTCGAAAAGTTTGGCGCCGGCGGCCTCGGCTTGGGCGATGAGGGCGGGCTCGTTTTCGCCGAGAAACCACTCGGGAGAGAAGTAGAGTTCGCTCAACGCGACCTGTTTTTCGAGGGCGCGGCGGATCTGGCGGTAGCCTTCGACGAGAAACACGCCGGCTTCGTCGCGGGGACGGCGGTCGCGCAGCTTGACGAGCTGTTTCACGCGCGGGTTTTGCAGACTGGAGATTTTCTCGGGAGGCATGGGACGCGGTGGATAGAAGCGCCGCGGCGGCGGGAAACAAGCCTAGGCGTGAGCGCGGGGACGGGCGGCGGGGCGAATTTAGTCTTCCGCTCGGGGCGGTTCCCGGTGTGCTGTGGGGCGTGGCCAAAAAGAAAAAGTTCAACGACCGTCCCTTCGCCTATCACCAGGAGATCGAGCTGGAGATTTCCACGCTGACCAATCTCGGGTCGGGGCTCGGGCGCGTGGCGTTGCCGGAGACGGAGGCCAACCCGGTGGAAACGCCGGCCGATGCGGGCGAAGTGCCGGCGGACGGGAAGCCCAGCGGCTGGGTGGTGATGGTGCCGTTTGCGCTGCCGGGCGAGCGCGTGCGCGCGCGGGTGTTTCGCAACCACAAGAATTTCTCCGAGGCGGATCTGGTCGAGGTGCTGACGCCGTCGCCGCACCGGGTGGCGCCGCGCTGCGCGCTCTACGGGCGCTGCGGTGGCTGCCAGTACCAGCATCTGGATCATGCCGAGCAGTTGCTCTGGAAACAGCGGCAGGTGGATGAGCTGCTGCGGCACATGGCCGGAGTGGAGTTTCCGGTGTCGCCGGTGATCGGGACGGACGAGACGTTTGGCTACCGCTCGAAGATCACGCCGCATTTCAACCCACCGTATGGCGACCGGACGGCGGCGGAGTTGCCCATCGGATTTTTGCGGCAGGGCACGCGGTTCGACATCGTGGATGTGCCGCGTTGCGAGA
>MWDT01000404.1 GCA_002070825.1 Verrucomicrobia bacterium ADurb.Bin122 | reverse complement strand
AGGGCATCCGCGGCATCACCAAGCTCGACATCGAGTTTGCCGCCAAGCTCGGCTACACGATCAAGCTGCTCGGCATCGTGAAACGCGTCGCCCCGGCCAAAGCCGCCAAGGGCAAACGCGCCGCCGGCCCGCGCATCCAGGTTTCCGTTTACCCGACCCTCGTGCCCGACTCGCACGTCATCGCCAGCGTCAACGACGTGTTCAACGCCGTCTTCGTGCGCGGCGACATCGTCGGCGACACGCTCTACTACGGCCGCGGCGCCGGCAAAGACGCCACCGCCAGCGCCGTGCTCAGCGACCTCGCCGATGCCGCGCTCGATCTGCGCCACGACACCGCCAACCGCGTACCGCCTTTCGTCGCCCACGAGGACAATGGCACCGTGCTCCCCATCGAGGAGACCGTCTCCCGCTACTATGTCCGCCTGAGCGTGGCCGATAAGGCCGGCGTGATCGCCAAGGTCGCCGCCATCCTCAGCACCGCGGGCATCAGCATCGCCTCGATCATCCAGCCGGAAGGCCACGAGGGCGAAACCGTGCCGCTCGTCCTCATGCTCCACGCCGCGCCCTACGCTGCGCTCGCCAAGGCCCTCAAGGCCGTCGGCAAGCTGCCCAGCGTGAAGGCCGAGCCGGCCATGCTCCGCGTCGAGGATTTCTCCTAAGCCCATCGGCTCACTCGACGCCGGCCCGGATTTCCCCGGACCGGCGTCTGTGTTTCAGCCCCGGCCAACCCGCACCATGTCCACGCCATTGATCGCCATCGCCGGCGGAGGAGCTGCGGGTTTTTTTGCGGCCATCGCCTGCGCCGAAGCCGCCGGCCCACGCGCCACCGTCGTCATCTACGAGGCCACGGCGCACCTGCTCGCCAAGGTCCTCGTCTCCGGCGGCGGCCGCTGCAACGTCACCCACGCCTGCTTCGACCCGCGCCAGCTCGTCACGCGCTACCCGCGCGGCAGCCGCGAGCTGCTCGGCGCCTTCCACCGCTGGAGCCCGCGCGAGATGATGGCCTGGCTGGAGGCCCGCGGCGTCGCCCTGAAAACCGAGCCCGACGGACGCGTTTTCCCCGCGACGGACGACGCCCGCACCATCGCCGACTGCCTGCAACGCGCCGCGCGCGACGCCGGTGTGCAGGTGCGCACGCAGTCCGGACTCCGCGCCGCCACCGCCCGGCCCGCTGGCGGCTTCGAACTTCAACTGAGCACCGGCGAACGCGTCACCTGCACCCGGCTCCTGCTGGCCACCGGCGGCAATTCTCAGGCAGGCGGCCCCGCCCTCGCCCACGCGCTCGGCCACGCCATCGAGCCGCCCGTGCCGTCGCTGTTTACCGTCAATGTCGTCGATCCGCGCCTGACCGATCTCGCCGGACTCGCCGCGAAACACGTCGCCGTCTCCGTGCCCGGCACCAAGCTCCAGGCCGACGGCCCGCTTCTCGTCACGCACTGGGGCCTAAGCGGCCCGGCGGTTTTGAAACTCTCCGCGTGGGGCGCACGCGAGCTGGCGCAGCGCGAGTACCGCTTCCCGCTCACGGTCAATTTCGCCCCCGAGCTTTCGCGCGAGAAGCTGCGCGAGGCGCTCACGACCGCCCGCGCGCAAAATCCGCGCAAACAGCTCGGCACCTGGTGCCCGTTGTCCCAAGTCCCCAGCCGGCTCTGGGAGCGCCTGCTCGCCGCCGCCAAGATCGCGCCGACGCAACAGTGGGCCGGACTCGGCAACGACGCCCTCGGCGCCCTCGCCGCGCAGATCGGCGCCGCCGAGTTTGCCGTGACCGGCAAGAGCACCAACAAGGAGGAGTTCGTCACCTGCGGCGGCGTGCGCCTGCGCGAGGTCGATTTCAAGACGATGGAGAGCAAGCTGCGGCCCGGACTCCACTTCGCCGGCGAACTGCTCGACATCGACGGACTCACCGGCGGTTTCAATTTCCAGGCCGCGTGGACCACCGGCTACCTCGCCGGTCAGGCGATGGCCGCCAGCCTCAATCCCGCCGCCAGCGACACGACCTCATGAACCCGATCAACCAGACCGGACGCATCGTCGAATGGCGCAAGGACCGCGGCTACGGTTTCGTCGAGAGCGGCGGCCGGCGCGTGTTTTTGCACCGGCGCGATTTCGCCAAGCTCCTCAAGGCACCGGCGGTCGGCGACGAGGTATCGTTCATCGTCGGCGCCGACGAGCAAGGCCGCCCGTGCGCCACCGCCGCGCGCCATCTCCACCACGGCGGACGCCTCACCGGTGCGCGCTGGATGGCGCTCGTGGCGCTCTGCGTGGCGCCCGGCATCGCTCTCGCACAGGTGGCGTACACGATCGACTACCGCATCCTGCTCGGCGCCGCGCTCGGCATCAACCTGCTCACGTTGCTCGCCTACTGGGAGGACAAACGCCGGGCAAAGAGTGCGGGCTGGCGCATCCCGGAGAGCACGCTGCATCTGATGGAGCTGCTCGGCGGCTGGCCAGCGGCGTTTCTCGCGCAGGGCTGGCTGCGGCACAAAAGTTCCAAGGTAAGTTTCCAGGTGGTCTTCTGGCTGATC
>MWDT01000403.1 GCA_002070825.1 Verrucomicrobia bacterium ADurb.Bin122 | reverse complement strand
GGAGATCGCGCAGATCGCGTCGTTTGCGCTGCGCAACCCGGAGCGCGTCGAGATCGGCGTGGCGCGGACGGTCAATAAGTCGGTGTCGCACGCGGTCTATCCGGTGCCGCAGGCGAAGAAGTTCGACCTGTTGCTGGCGTTGCTCACGCAGACCGACTTCGACTCGATTCTGGTTTTTTCGCGCACCAAGCACGGTGCGGACCGCATCGCGCGCAAACTGAAGGCCGCAGGCCACACGGTGGCCGTGCTGCACGCCAACCGCTCGCAGAACCAGCGCGTGGAGGCGTTGGATGGATTTAAGAAGGGCCGCTACGAGGTGATGGTGGCGACGGATATTGCCGCGCGCGGTATCGACGTCGCTGGCGTCTCGCACGTGATCAACTACGACGTGCCGGCCAACCCGGAGGACTACGTGCACCGCATCGGCCGCACGGGGCGCGCGGCGGCGGAGGGCGACGCCTTCACGCTCGCGACGCCGGAGGAGGAGAGCGACATCCGCGCGATTGAGCGCTTCATCGGGCAGAAGATTCCGCAGCAGCGGCTCGAAGGGTTCGACTATCATGCGCCGGCGGTGCAGACGCCGCGCTCGACGTTTCAGGTGCAGCCCGGACGCGGTGGCCAACCTGGCCCGTCGCGCGGAGGCCAGCGTGGTCACGCGGGCGGTCGCGGTCACTCGCCGCGTTCGCACGGTGGTGGCGGTGGGCAGCGTTCGCAGGCGTCCTCGCAGCCGAGGCCGGCTCAGTCGGGCGGCGCGAAATCGCACGCGCCTGCGGCGGAGTCGCGTCCGGCGCCGAAGCCGATGGCATCGACACCGGGCGGAGCCAGCACGGCGAAACAAACGCCGCGCACGGGCTTGGTGCGTGGGCGTTGGCGTCCGAGCGCACGCTGAGCGCTCCACGCCGTTTTTGTGCCTCTTTTAACTGAACCACCGAGGCACGGAGGGCTCGGAGAATGTTTGAGGGGCGGCGAAACGCGTACGCGTTCCGCTACCGAGGTCGTGTGTAGCGGAGGCCGTGAGGCCTTCGCTACCCGCCGGGCTCGTCTCCGTGCCCTCGGTGTCACCGTGGTTCAACCGATCACTGGATACCGAGCGCGGACGGGAGGTCGTCGCGGTTGACGACCCACGGATGGGCGAGGAGCTCGCGGGTGTGGAGATTGGAGGCGAGGCTCCAGTTGTCGTCCCAGCACATGAAGAAAGTGGAGCGAGGGAAGTGCTTCATGATGCCGTCGATGAAGCGGCGGTAGTCGTAGTCGCCGGGAGGATTTTTGGACCCGAACGGACCGTACTCGGTAAAACCAAGTGGCTTTTTGATCTTCGCGAGTGCCGGATAGCCGTGGATGCGCTTGGGGTTGATGTGGTCGGTGTAGGCGTCGAAGCCGACGATATCCACGCAGTCGTCGCCGGGGTAGTAGTCGGCGGTGTTGTCCATGTGATTGGGGCCGTAAACCCAGAGGAGGTTGTCGAGCCCCTTGGTCGTGGTGAAGTAGTCGAACATGTGGCGCCAGAGCCGGACGAAGGCGGCGGGTTTTTTGGCGCCCCACCAGAACCAGTCGCCGTTCATCTCGTGAAAGGGGCGCCAGAGGACGACGGCTCCGGCGGCGCGCAACTCCTGGAGCCCGGCCGCGACCTCGTCGAGCTGGTGCATCCAGCGTGCGTGCGCAGGCGTGCCGGGCTGGAGCAGCGTGTCGAGGTCGACTCCCTTGTCGCGCAGGCCGTAGTCGGCGGGGTTGGCGGGATTGTAGAGGTGGGCGCTGACGGTGACGATGCCGCCGGCGCGCGCGTACGCGAGGGCGACGCGGTTGGGGATGGCGGTTTCGAGGCTTATCGTGCTGCCGTTGAAGTTGGCGTAATCGACGCCGATGATCGCGGGCCACTGGCCGGTCTTGGCGTGGATCTGATCCATGAGGGCGAGTTGCGCGCCGGGGCCGAAGCCGACGAACTGGCCGGAGAGCAGGCGCTTTTCGGTGCGCGGCTCCAGGCCGACGATGAAGTCGAGGGTGGCGCGGGTGCGTGGCGTGGCGTCTGGGTTGACCGGAGTGAGGGCGTGCATGGCAGTGGAAAGAGTGAGGAAGAGTGTGAGAAGGGTTTGGGGAAAGAGTCGCATGATTTGTATCTCGGCCGGATTGGGCGGACCCTTGGCGGAGACGTGCATTTCGCGACGGCGTAGTTTCTCGTACATGTGAGCAATCCGGGCTGGCGGGAGTGCAAAATCGCCAGGGCTTAAGGGAAAATTTTCTCTGGTAGGCGGCGGAAAGTACCGTTTAGGGTCTCTGTTTCCCCAATGAAGCACTTCCTGAAAGAGACCGACTTTACGCCCCGTGAATTGGGCGAAGTCTTCGCGCTTACCCGAGACCTGAAGCAGCAGCGCGGACGGCAGCCGCAGACCGCGCTGGCCGGGCAGACGTGGGCTTTGATTTTCTCCAAATCTAGCACCCGCACGCGTGTTTCATTCGAGGTGGGCGTGCACGAGCTGGGCGGCAATCCGCTGTTTTTGAACCGCAACGACATCCAGCTCGGGCGCGGCGAGACGATCGAGGAC
>MWDT01000402.1 GCA_002070825.1 Verrucomicrobia bacterium ADurb.Bin122 | reverse complement strand
CGCCCCGCTCGCCTGCCCCGCCGGCGCCACCGCCATCGACAGCACGTACCTGACGCTGGAGCAGGTCGTGGACAAACTCTCCGGGCTGCTCCAGGCCCGGCTGCCCCTCGCATGAGCCAGCGGTTCCGACAGGCGGAAATGACGCCGGTTTACGGCTTCTTCCACCACTTGTCGTGCGTGGTGTACGACGCGTTGTTTCGCGGCGAGGTCAACGGCTTGGAAAACCTCCCGAAATCGGGCGGGTTTCTCATCGCCTCGAATCACGCCAGCCACCTCGACCCGCCGCTGGTCGGCGCGCACATCACGCAGCAAGTCTGCTTTTTCGCCAGGAAAACGCTCTGGAAACCCGGCTTCGCCTCCTGGTGGCTCGACGCCGTCGGCACGATCCCGGTGGACCGCGACGGCGGCAGCGACGTGCAGGCGATCAAGCGTGTGCTGCGCGCCATCGCACAGGACAAGGTGATCATCCTCTTCCCCGAGGGCACGCGCTCGCCCGACGGCCGGTTGCAAACGGCCAAGGCCGGCGTAGGCATGATGGCCTGCCGCACCGGCGTGCCCGTCGTGCCGGCGCGCATCGAGGGCTCGTTTCAAGCGTTTGGCAAAGACGGCAAGCTGCGCCTCGGCACGCCCATTTCAGTCACCTACGGCCGCCCGATCCTGCCCGCCGAATACGACGACCCCAAGGCCGGCAAGGCGCGCTACCAGCTCGCGAGCGACCGCATCATGGCCCGCATCGCGGCGCTCAGTACGCCCCGGTTGCCCGTGATCTGACGGCACGGGCCGCGCGCAACATTTTTGCGTCGAGCCGCACAGGCGTCTCGACCCCGGCACAGATTTCGTGTCGGAATTGAAGTATCCCCCAAATGTGCCGATCACGGCTAGACATGCCTTCCGACCAAGGCGACGCACCCTCTCCTACTGTTCACCGTCCATGGCTCAACGCCTTCATTCTTGGCGTGGGAGTCTCGTTGTCCGGTGTACTCTGGGCGTGGGGTGAAAGCTGGCGGCATGAGGTCGGCGCACAGGAGCGCCGACACTGGAGCGAACTGGCGCGGTTCACCGTGCAACACGACCTGGCCACCGCCACTTCGATTTTGGAACAGGGCCGCCGCCGCTGGCCCGAGGGCCCTGCATCCGCCCGCCCGGCACAATGGGACCAATGGATGGCGGATATCACGACGCTCCAGCCCCCCGAGGGCGTGGCGTTTGGTTTTGTCGAACGCGTCACCGCCGCCCAATGGCAGGAATTTGAGCGCCGGCAGCAGGACGAGGGGTTGAAGCTCGCGAAGTCAGCCCAGAGCGACGGCATGGCCGAGCGCTGGATCGTCACCCGCGCCCCGCTGGGAAAACTCGACGAGCTCGGACTTGGCACCGATCTGGCCGCCTCACCGATTTTCCGCGCGGCAGCCGAGCGCTCCATGCAAACGGGCACGCTCGCTGTCTCTGCCACACTGGCGTTGCCGACCGATGGATGCCAAGGCCGCCTCCTGGTCCTCCCGGTTTATCGTGGGTTCTCCACGCCACCAACCTCCGAAGATCTCCGCGCCGAGCGCCTCGCAGGATGGATCGTCGCCAGCGTGCGCCTGCCCGACCTGCTCGCCCCCTTTACCACCAAGACGCAGGCCGCCGTCGAGCTTGAGGTCGTTGAATCGACGGCTGCGCTCACGTATTCGGCCGACCACCTGCGCTTCGGAGCGGGCGGGCAAACCTGGTCGATCTCGCTGCCGCCGATGAGCCGGGCCGCCAGCGCCCTCCCATGGGTGCTCCTCGCCGCCGGCCTCGCCACCACCGGGGGTGCGATCGCCCTCGCCTCGCCCCGCCGTAGTCCCACCGCCGGGCTCCGTTCACGCCATCCCGCCAACGCCGACCTCCTTGCCGAAGTCGAAAAGTTCGGCCGCATCGCCGCCGACATCGACCAGCCCATCGTCATCACCGATGCGCAATGCGCCATCGTATGGGTCAACGCGGGCTTCACCCAGCTCACCGGCTACACCTGCCAGGAGGTCAAAGGATGGAAACCCGGCGCGTTCCTCCAGGGGCCCGACACCTCCCCGAGCACCGTCAACCGCATGCACATTGGCATCGCCGAGCGCCGCGGCTTCCAGGTCGAGGTGCTCAACTACGCCAAGGATGGACGCCGCTACTGGGTCGACATCCACTGCACCCCTCTCCGCGACGCCGATGGCGAGGTCACCGGCTACGTCGCCATCGAGCGCAACATCACCGACCAACGCTTCGAATCCGAACGTCTGCGCAGCCAGGAGGCGTTTTTCCACTTCATCTTCGAGCACGCTCCGGTTGGCTTCAGCAGCCACCTCCTCGAACTCGAAGGGCCCATCATCTTCAACGCCGAGCTCGCCCGAATCACCGGTCTGGACATCGGCCCCGGCAGCACCGCCGAGGACCTCCAGCGACGCGTACATCCCGACGACATCGCCCGCGAAGCCCCCCTGCTCGCGCAGTTCAGCGCCGGCCGCATCAACACCTACAACATCGAGAAACGCTACCTCCACCCCGACGGCCGCGCCACCTGGGTCGCGAT
>MWDT01000401.1 GCA_002070825.1 Verrucomicrobia bacterium ADurb.Bin122 | reverse complement strand
GGGCGAGCCTGCCGAAGGAGTGGACCTCGAGGTCGCCGACGACCGCCTGATCTACGACGGCGACATCAAGGCCAATCCCGTGGTCGAGGCGAGTTCGGTGATAGTAGTGCCCGGCACAGAAGTCCGTGTGTATGTTGCGGGCTTTGTGGCAAGGCCGGGCCAGGTGGCGCTGCGGCGCGGGGCGACGGCTCTTGACGCCATAGCCGCGGCGGGCGGGGTGACGTCCAGCGGCGACGGAACACGCGTGGCCTTGGCGCGCAAGACCGGCGATGGCGCTTTCTCCTTGGAGCTCGACGTGACGTCGGCGCTTGACGCCCGGGAGTTGCAGGGAGAGGCGTCGGGCAAACCGTTGGCCAAGGCGCCGACAGCGCCCTTGCCGATGCTTGAAGACGGCGACGCGCTGTTTGTCCCGGAAGCAGTGCCCGGGCAGGTTCTAGTCCTGGGCCAGGTGGCGCGGCCTGGGTCCTACAGGCTTACCAAGGGCGCTCGGGTGCTTGACATGATAGCCGCCGCGGGCGGAGTGACCCCGAAAGCGTCTTTGGAGAAAATCTCGATATTCTCAGAAGGTGTCTCCTCAGGGCCTCGCTATATATCAATTGGAACCGGAAAATCGCTTCTGCCCGAGGGCGCGGTGGACAACCCCGAGATCAAGGACGGCGACGTTATCGCAGTCGCAAGCCGGATGATCACGGTGAATGTGATCGGAGCGGTGGCGCGGCCGGGCGCATATGAGATTCAGCCCGACGCATCTGTAGTTGATGCGGTAGCCGTCGCGGGCGGCACGCACGCCGACGCCGACGCGGCGCGGGTCTCGGTAGCGCGCAAACCGGCGCCGGGCGCGACGAAGTCCGAAGTGCTGAGCGTAGATTTGGAGGCGGCCATCGGGGGCGCCGGCGCGAACACGACGGCGACCGGCGCAGACACGCCAGTGCTACTCGCCGACGGCGATGTGATCTTCGTCCCCCAAACCCAAGGACAGGTGCTGGTGCTGGGTGAGGTGGCCCGGCCCGGAGCCTACAAGCTCCCGCGCGATGCAAGGCTCTTGGATGCGATAGCCGCGGCCGGCGGCACTACCGCGAAGGCGTCCTTGGAAAGTGTCACTGTCTACAAGGACGGGGCGCTCGCAGCCGGCGCGGCTGAACCTTTAGGGCACGGGAAGATGCTGTTCTTTGGCAAGGTAACGGAGAACCCTCGGGTCAACCCAGGCGACGTGGTGACTGTGGGATCACGGATGATGAATGTGAGCGTGATCGGCCGGGCGGCCAGGCCGGGCTCGTATGAGCTGCCGGTGGGGTCGCGGGTGATCGACGCGGTTGCGGCTGCGGGCGGTGTGGCGCCGGATGCCGACAGGCGGTCGGTGCTTGTGATCCCGGCGGGCAAGTCGGGGCCGTCGGCCACGATCGACCTCGACCAGGCGCTACAAGGCGGGGATGTCAGCTACATCCTCTCCGACGGCGACGTGGTGTTTATACCCGACACCCGCCGGCAGGTGGCGGTGATGGGCGAGGTAGCAAGGCCGGGTGTGTATGCCTACACCGAGGGCATGACGCTTATGGAGGTCATGGCGATGGCCGGAGGGCCGTCGGCCAAGGCAGACCTTGCTCGGGTGCGGCTCTACCGCGGTGAGCGTGTGGAGGACGCCCTGCGCCTTGAAGTGGCCGACGACCGGCTGGCTTTTGAAGGCGACATCAAGCGCAACCCCGCCCTCTCTCCAGGCGACATCCTGTTCGTGCCGTCCGGGCGGATCAGGGTGCAGATTGCGGGGCACATCTCCCGAACCGGCGAGGTGGAACTGCGCAGAGACGCCACGATTCTGGACGCCATATCCGCCGCAGGGGGGCTCGCTCAGGCTGGCGACGGCGCCCGAGTGGTGGTCACGCGGAGGGGCGAGGGCGCAGGCCGCGTGTTCGAAGTGGACGTTGACGGTTTGCTCAGGGGAGGCATTCCCCAGGCTGAGGCTCCGGGATTGGAAGACGGGGACGTGGTGTTTGTCCCGGAGGCCAACCGCAAGATCGCGGTGATGGGCGGGGTGGCGCGACCGGGTCTCTACGACTACAAGACCGGGATGAAGCTTATCGAGGGCTTAGCGATGGCAGGGGGGCCGACCGCGGCGGCGCGGCTCGACCGGGTGATGGTCTACTCAGGCGACCAGGCGGTTCAGATAGCGCTGGGCGACGCTAAGGCCAAAGCACTGACGATCGATCCGACGCGGGGGAACAACCCCGAGCTTAAGTCGGGCGACATCATCATAGTGCCGCTCTCTGAAAAGATAGATTGGACCATGATCATCTCGATTCTCTCAGCCATCAACCAGATCAAGGGGATTATTACGCGCTAACGGGGGGCCGCTCATGGACGAGCAAGAGATCAGTCTACAAGAACTGTGGCAGACGATATGGAAACGGGTCTGGCTGGTTGTGGGGTTGACTGTGTGCGCCATGATCGTGGCTTACTTCGCAAGTTCGGCGATGACCCCGATCTACGAGGCCGAGACGAGTTTCATGGTCAAGACCAAGGGCGGGAACTTCGCTTTGCCCATTGAGGACCTGGGG
>MWDT01000400.1 GCA_002070825.1 Verrucomicrobia bacterium ADurb.Bin122 | reverse complement strand
GAAAGTTTCGCCGGCATCGTGCATGGTGGTCTGCTCGCCACGGCGCTCGACAGCGCGATGGTCCACGCCCTCTTTGCGCGCGGCATCGTGGCGCGGACCGGGGAACTCACGGTGCGCTATCGGCAATCAGTCCGTCTCGGCGCCCAGGTCAGGGTTGTCGGGCGTCACCGGCAGGCTGCGCATCCGCTCCACTACCTCGAAGCCGAGGTCTGGCAGGACGGAGCACTGTGCGCCCGTGCGCAGGCCAAGTTCATGGCAACCCAACCGCTTCCTCGATGAAAACGTCGCTCGACTGTCTGCCCTGCCTGTTGCGCCAGGCCACCGATGCCATCCGCCTCAGCGGGCGCTCGCCCGAGGCTGAGGTCATGGCGGTGCGCGAGTTGCTGCTCGCCAGCACGTCTCTCAATTTCGACCAGTCGCCCCCCCAGCTTTCCGGCACGCTCCAGTCGCAGCTTCACGAGATCACCGGCTGTGAGGACCCGTACCGCGACGCAAAACAGCGCTTCAACCGGCTCGCCCGCGAGCTCCTGCCCCCGCTGGCCGAGGCCGTCGCGCAAAGCGCCGATCCGTTTGCCGCCGCCGTGCGGCTCGCCATCGCGGGCAACATCATCGACCTCGGCGCCAAGAGCGGGCTTACGGAAGACGAGGCGCGCCAGACCGCCTCCACGGCCCTCGAGCAGCCGCTGATCGGGGCGCTCTCCGAGTTGCGCGAGGCCGTCTCCCGCGCGCGCCGAATCCTCTATCTGTGCGACAACGCCGGCGAGATCGTCTTTGACCGCGTGCTGATCAGGCAACTTCCCCGTGGCGCCGTCACGGTGGCCGTGCGCGGCCACGCTGTGATCAATGACGCCACGCGCGCGGATGCCGAGGCCGCCGGGCTCTCGGATCTCGCCGAGGTGATCGACAACGGCTCCGCGATGCCGGGCACCGTGCTGGCCGATTGCTCCCCCGAGTTTCGCCGCCGCTTTGCCGAGGCCGATCTCGTGATCGCCAAGGGCCAGGGCAACTACGAGTCGCTCCACGCCGAGCGCGCGCCGCTCTTCTGCCTGTTTCGCGTGAAGTGTGCCATCGTCGCCACCCACTGCGGACACCCGGTCGGCAGCCACGTCGTCTGGCAGGCGCCGGCGATTTAAATTTCCCCATGAGCATCCTCCCCGAGCACATTCGTCTCGCCTTTGCCGATAGAGAAGGCCCCGCCATTTTCGCCACTGTCGATCCGGCGGGCGCTCCCAACGCCGCGTACGTCGGCGCGATGAGCCTGTGCGGCGAGGATGCCGTCGCCATCGCCGACAACTATTTCCACAAGACGCGCGCCAACCTCATCGCCGGCAGCCGCGCCTCGCTGCTCTTCCTCACCAAGGAGCGCAAATCGTACCAGCTCAAAGGACGCGTCGAGTACCTCACCTCCGGCCCGATTTTCGAGGGGATGAAATCGTGGAATCCGCCACGGCATCCCGGCGTGGCCACTGCGCTCCTGCGCGTCGAGGAGATCTACTCCGGCGCCCAGCGCCTCGTCTGACCCGGCCCGTTCCGCCACCTGCACTTTCCATCTCACGCATCATGAAAATCGCCATTCCCCTCACGGCCGGTCGCCTCAGCGCGCACTTCGGCCACTGCGAACAGTTCGCCCTCGTCGAGGTCGACTCCGCCACCAAACAGGTGCTCCAGCAGACGCTGGTGACGCCTCCCCCGCACGAGCCGGGCCTGCTGCCGCGCTGGCTGGCCGGGCAGGGCGTGCAGGTCGTCATCGCCGGTGGCATGGGCCGCCGCGCGCTCGACCTCTTTGCCGAAAACAAAATCGCCGTGCATGGCGCCGCCGCCGCCGACTCCACCGAGGCGCTCGTCCGCGCGTTCCTCGATCAGACGCTCGGCAACACCGAGCCGACCTGCGGCCACGACCACACGCACGATCACGCGCACTGCCAGTCCAAATGAAGATCGCCATCACCGCCCAGGGCCCTGAGACGACCGCGTCGCTCGACGAGCGTTTCGGCCGCGCCCGCTATTTCCACATGCAGGACATCGCCACCGGCGAGGCCTCGACCGTCGAAAACTCCGATGGCGCCAACGCCGCGCACGGCGCCGGCACCCAGGCGGCCCAGATCCTGGCCCGTCACGGCGTGCAGGCGGTCGTCACCGGCCATGTCGGCCCCAAGGCCTGGTCTGCACTCCAGGCGTCGGGGATCCGCGTGTACACGACCGCCGGTGGCAGCGTGGCGCAGGCCGCCGAGGCGTTTCGCGCCGGGCGTCTGCCGGAGCTCACGCAGGCCGATGGCTCGGCGCAGCGCTGAGCCCGCGTTTTCGAAATGACCTTTCTCCCGCGCGGTGTGCCGTGGCGCCGCCTGCCCTCCGTGGCCCGGGAGTTTTCACACGGTAAATACCAACCAAAGGACACACAATGACACCCATGGGTGATGGAACAGGACCGCTCGGCCAGGGGCCGCGTGGCAAAGGAATGGGCCCGTGCGGCGGCGGACAACGCCGTGGCTTGGGTCGTGGCCAGGGCTTTGGCGCCGGCCAGGGACAGGGCGGCGGTCGCGGCATGGGCCGCGG
>MWDT01000399.1 GCA_002070825.1 Verrucomicrobia bacterium ADurb.Bin122 | reverse complement strand
GCCCCGCTCCGTCAACTGCTCCCGGTACGAGGGCAACAACTGCCGCCCGAGCGCCAGCATCATCGCCAGCACATGTTGCGCGCACGGATCGGCAAATACGCTGGAGGCATTGGTGAGCGCCGCGCCACGGGCGCGAAACGTCTCCCGGAAAACCTCGCTGTCGTAGCGCGCATAACCGGCCGTCGTCAGCGCCACCCAGCGCAGGCGCTTCGAGCGCAGACAATCCTCCGGGTCGGGCTGTCCGAGCGCGATGTCGGCCCGCGCCAGCGCGGGATCGCGGCTGCCGGCCGCCAGCACACTCGCGCTCGCCTCACTCGAAAACACCAGCCGGTGCGCCGCCGTCGCCTCACGCAACTGCCGCAGCGCCGCCTCGTCGAAAAGTGCGTTGCACCAGATCGTCAGCGGCATGGCCGGCCTCCCGCGCTGCCCGCACGGCCACCACCTGCCGCCCGCACCAAACCACGCGCGCGGCGCGACGCAAAATCGGAGAGCGGAGGGTGTGACATGGACGACATGCGGCGGCGATTCCAGCGGCGGCCGCGCTCCGTGCGCAAGCCCCATCACGCCGAGGCAAACTCCTCCACCGTCCCCGCCGGGCGGGCACGCCGCTCGCGCCACGCTCGCTTGAGCTCCGCCGTCAACGAGGGAAACGCAATCGGTTTGGTCAGGTAGCCATCCATGCCGGCGGCCAGGCATTTCTCCTGGTCGCCCACGAGGGCATTGGCCGTGAGCGCCACGATACGCGGCTGGCGCTCGGCGGGCACTCGCGCGCGGATGCGCCGCGTGGCTTCGCATCCGTCGAGCTCCGGCATCTGCACATCCATCAGCACGAGGTCGTAGTCGCCGCGCTCCACCGCCGCCAGCGCCTGCGCGCCATCGACGACGAGCTGCGCCTCGCACCCGAGCTTGCGCAGCATCTGCGCGATCACCTTTTGGTTCACCAGATTGTCCTCGGCCACGAGCAGGCGCAGCTCACCGAGCGAGCCGAGCTCCGCGTCACCAATCTCGCCCAGCGGCACGACAGTGCCGCGAGCTCCCGTGGCCGCGCCCTCCAACCAGTGTGCGAGCGCCTGCGGCCCGAGCGGCTTGCTCAGGCATGCCTCCGCACCGTAGTCGCGCAAACGGTCGCGCAGCGTCAACCGCCCGAAGTGATCAAGCAGCGCGCGGCGCGCGGTGCCGGCATGGGCGCGCAACGTCTCCGCGAGCGCCGCCGGGGCCGCCGCCTCCAGCGTGCCATCGATCAGAAGAAAATCGTGGTGGCCCAGCGCCGGCCCGAGCGCGCACAGTTCGGCGACCGACGCCACCTCGCGCACCCGCACGCCCCAGGGCTCGACCAGCTCGCGCACGCAGCGGCGCACCGTGGCGTTGTCGTCGGCGATCAGCAATTGCTTGCCCGCCAACGCCGCCCGCGGAGCCGACCAGGGCGAAGCGACCGGCGCCGCCGCCTCCGGGCAGGGCAACTCGAACCAGAAGGTGCTGCCATGCCCCGGCTGGCTGCGCACGCCGATCCGCCCGCCCATCAGCTCCACCAGCCGCCGGCTGATCGCCAGCCCGAGACCCGTGCCACCAAAGCGCCGCGCCATCGACGCATCGACCTGGCTGAACGGCTTGAACAACACGCCCTGCTTCTCCGGCGCGATGCCGATGCCCGTGTCGTGCACCTCGAATCGCAACTGCGGCCCCGTGGCCGACGGAGCGACCGACAGGTGCACCAGCACCTCGCCGCGCTCGGTGAATTTCACCGCGTTACCCAACAGGTTGACGCAGATCTGCTGCAAGCGCGTGGGGTCGCCCGCCACGACCTCCGGCACGCCGGGCTCGATCTGGTAGAGCAGGTCGATGTCCTTCTCCACCGCGCGCGCCGCGAAGAGGTGCAGGCAGTTCAGCAGCGAGGCCTCCAGCGGCACCGGCTGCACCTCGAAATCAAGCTGGCCGGACTCGATCTTCGAAAAGTCGAGAATGTCGTTGAGCACCTTGAGCAGCGCCTGGCCCGACTGCTGGATCGTGCGCGCACACTCGCGCTGCTCCTCGTCGAGCCGCGTCTGCAACAGGAGGCTCGTCATGCCGATCACGCCATTCATCGGCGTGCGGATCTCATGACTCATGTTGGCCAGAAATTCAGACTTGGCCCGCGCCGCCGCCAGCGCCTCGTCGTTGGCCGCCGCCAGCGCGACGTTGACCTGGTTGAGCTGCACCGTCGTCGCCGCGAGCTGGTCGATCTTGTCGCACAGCAACCGGTGCTGGAGATGCACCAGCCGGTGCACCGGGATCAGCCCGAGAAACTCGCCCGCCGGCGTCGTCAGCACCACGTCGTCGTAAAACGCACTGCCGGTCCGCGCCTGCACCGCCGCCAGCACGGAGGTGACCGCCTGGTCGGTGTCCACGCAGAGAAACTCTTTTTTCCACAGCTCGCTCACCGGGCGCTTCGCATACACCGCGAAACCGATGCCCGAGCGGCTGCCCAGCACGCGGTCCACCTCGCTGCGCATCAGCAGCCCGACGACGCGCCCGGCCTCCAGCACCGCCGCGCAATCCACCCCCAACCGGTGCAGCGTACGCTGCGCCGCCTCGATCGCGCAG
>MWDT01000398.1 GCA_002070825.1 Verrucomicrobia bacterium ADurb.Bin122 | reverse complement strand
AGCAGTCCTCCGGCGTAGTCAGAAAACACGCGAAAGCCCTCGGCGAGCGTCTCAGCCTTCGTGTCCGGCAGATCGATCATGTACACCGTGCGGTCAAACGAAGTGTACGCGTTGGTATCTCCGCCGAAGTTCATGCCTAGGCGTTGGAAAAACTCCACCAGCGTGCCCGGCGCATAGTGCGTACTGCCGTTGAAAGACATGTGCTCCAGATAGTGCGCGATGCCGCGCTCGCGCTCGGTCTCCATGAAGGAGCCCGCCAGCACGACGAAGCGAAGCGCAGCGCGCCCCTTCGGCTCGGCATTGGCGCGGATCACATAGCGCACGCCGTTGGGCAGCGTGCCGAAGCGTGCTGCCGGATCGGCCGGGAGGTCGCTGGATTCTTGTGCGAAAGGCCGTGCCGCGAACGCCGTCGCGACCACCAGCCACAGGAGTACAGTTACACGGAGGAGGCTGCTCATAAAAGAAGCCGCAGCCTTCCGGCCTCCCCCACCAAAGACAACCACGGAGATGCCCGTGCGCACTATGCCGAAGCGATCGCCTTCACCGGAGGTATCCGGGCCGCACGCCCCGCCGGCAGCGCCCCAAATCCGATGCCAATGGCAACGACTATCGCCAACGCGATCACCCCAGCCTGGGCCGGCACGACAATCGTCCACCCAGTGCCCAACGCGACAGCAACCGTGCCCAACCCGCCGAGCACGACGCCGACCATCCAACCGGCGACCGCGAGTATCCCCGATTCGGCGAGAAACTGGAAAAGGATGTCACGCGGGCGCGCGCCAATCGCCATACGCAGGCCGATCTCGCCGGTGCGTTCACGCACGGAGAGCAGCATCAGCGCCAGCATGCCCGCTCCGCCGACGAAGAGGGCGACCAGCGCGAGCCCCGAACCGTAGCGGCCCAGCGCGGCCGTGAGCTCGCTCTGCGCGGCGCGGGTTTTGACCGTGTTCTGCACGGCAAAATCATCCGTCCACTCGCCCGAGCCATGCCGATGCCTCGCGCGCAAAAGCGTCGCGACAGCCGTTTCCGCCTCGTCCATGGCCGACGGCTCCGCAACACCCACATAGGCCGAGGTGAGCCACCGGGCATTGAATACCCGGCGCAACGCAGTGGAAATCGGCACGAGCACCTGGTTGTCCTGATCGGCACTATCCGTCGTGGCCCCTTTGGGTGCGAGCGTCCCGACAATCTCGAAGGGCACGCCCCGGACACGCAGCTCACGGCCGACCGCGCCTCCCCCGGGAAACAGCGCTCGCGCCACGCTCGCCCCGAGCACGGCCACGCGACCGGCAGCGCACTCGTCCTCTGGCAAAAGGAACCGCCCTTCCGCCACGACGAAACGACGCAGCCGCAAATAAGCCTCGGTAGTCCCACGCACCTTCGTCCGGACGGCGGTGGCGCCCGCCTTCACGCGCACCGATTCCTCGATGGCTGGGGCAGCCGCACGGATCGACGGCAGCGCGGCAATCGCCACGACATCCTCAGGCTGAAGCGTCGTGGCAAAACCTGCAAACTGCCGCCGATCTGCGCGCACCTTCACCGGCAGGGGCTTCACCAGAAGGAGATCGGTGCCAAACGCCTCGACGGCCCGATCCATCTCCAACTGGGCCCCCGCGCCGATTGCCTGCGCGACAAGAAACGCGGCGACCCCGACCGCGATGCCAGAAAGCGCCAAAGCGGTGCGCAACGGATATGCCCGGAGCGGATGGAGCGTGGAGCGCAGGCGTCGGCGAAGTCTCATCGCAACGCATCCACCGGGCGAAGTCGCGCCGCGCGCAGGGCGGGCACCACCCCTGCCAGCAGTCCGGTGAGCAACGCCAGTCCCAGCCCGAGGAGTGCGACCCAGACCGACAACACCGAGCCCATGTCGAGCCGTTGAGACAACAACTGCGCCGCCACGCTGCCGAGCAACCCCCCCAGGATGCCGCCGCCGAGCATCGTGACTGCACTTTCGGCCACGAACTGCCGGCCGATGTCGCCTGGACGCGCCCCGATCGCGCGACGCATCCCGATTTCACCCACGCGGGCGTTGACGGCACCAGCCATCAGCGTCGCCGCGATGAGCCCCGCAACCAGCAGGACAACGAGTGACGCGATCGGCAGGTACAGGGTGACGATGCGCCGCATCTTGTCCAAGAGCTGCCGGATCTCCGTAGGCGTGAGCAGCGTGAAATCGTCGGGCTGACCGTTGCCCAGTGCATGCCGGCCACGAAGTGCCGCCCGGATCTGCGCCGACGCAGCCGCGGTCTTGTCGGGCGACGCCACGAGGAATTTTGCGACACTGATTGTGTCACCGTTCGCGAGCCGGCGCATGAGCGTGGAGATGGGCACGACGATCTCGTTGTCCCGATCCATGCCGTGGAGATCGGTGCCGAAGCGCTCCAGTACGCCGACGACCGTAAAAGGCACCGACTCGATCATGATTTCGACCCCGAGTGGATCCGCACCGCCAAACACATCGCGCACGACCGTCTCTCCGACGAGAGCCACACGCTCGCGTCGCTGCACATCCGAGGCATCGATGAAGCGGCCGCGCGACACCGTGCGCGACCAGACTTTCTCCGCGCGCTCCGACTGCCCAAGCAC
>MWDT01000397.1 GCA_002070825.1 Verrucomicrobia bacterium ADurb.Bin122 | reverse complement strand
GGGCCGCCTACGCGGTACGCGGCATCGACCGATTTCACCCCACGGGCGGAGGCTGCGTAGAGTTTGAAATACTCCGCACGTGCGCCGGGAGACCACTCCTCGTAGCTTTTCTTCTCGGGATTACCCATCCAGAAGCCGTCGAGGTTGGGCTCGTTCCAGACTTCGAAGTACCAGGTCTTCACCTCGTCCGAGCCGTAGCGCTCGGTCACATGCCGCACGAAGGTGGCCACGAAGGCCTCCCATTTGGCGTAGTCCTTCGGCGGGGTGACATTGCCACGCCACCAGAAAATCGTCTGCGAGCCGCTGGCCATCCAGCCGGGCATGAACCCGAGCTCCACAAACGGCTTCATCCCGATGCCGTGGATGAAGTCGAAGAGCTCGTCGATGTACTGCCAGTTATAGACCGGCTGTCCCTGGCGATCCTCCTGATAGACGCCCATGTCGTCGCAGAACAACCCGTGGAAACGGATATACCGGAAGCCGCACTGCTCGCGCACGAAGCGCAACTGGCGCTGCCAGTCGGCGCGCAGCCCCTCGTTGGCCCGGCCTGCGCCGACGCAAAAGTCGTGCATTCGGTTCATCGGGCCGGCCTCGGTGCGGAGGTCGGCGGTGATCGTGCGCAGGGAGTCGGTCGCTGGTGCGGCATTGGTCGTTGCCGGAGGCTCTGCCACGGCGGCAGTGCCGCCGATCAGGGCCGCAAGCAAGCAGGCCGAAAAGGGAAGTCGTGGGAGGTGCATGAGGGTTTCTTCGTCGGATCGAGGTGTGCCCGGCTTTCCGGTCCTGGCACTAAGGTTGAGAACGAGACGCCACTACGCCTGCGGGGGAGGAGCGGGAGCCGGTGACTCTGCATCCGTCGCGAAGTGATATCTCCGACGAAGAATACCAGAGCGTGCGCTCTTGCGCATGTCCCGAAAACACGGGACGCATCGGGCTGGGTGGCTCTGCTAATTAACCGTAAGAGAGCGCCTCTCCTCGGTTTGTGGTTCTCTCTTGGCCCGCGGGGCGCTTCACCCGATGCCATGCTTCTGCGAAATGTCCGCTTCGTTTTCGTGGCCGTCTGGTGTGTGGCGAGTGTGGCCTGGGGCAGCCCGCGCAACCCCGACAATCCTCCGCTGGGTGGCGCCAGCACCTACGATCCGACCGGCGAGGCCGTCTGGATACAGCCGTGGGGCGTGGCCGGCACCTGGTGGCCCAACCAGGTTTTCCACGAGGACATGGTGATGCCCGGCAACCAGTGGGGCGAATCCCGGCAGGAGGCCGACAAGGTTGTCGCCAGCGGGCGCAATGCCATGCTCGGCGCGGTCGCCTGGATCGACACGTTTCAGGAGGGCCTGCCGAAGGGCCCGGCGGGCGAGGGAGGCAACGCGCTCGACCTGCCCGCCTGGGTGAAGTTTTCCCAGTGGCACAAGCAGCGCGACGAGCTCATCTCGCGCGACGCCTACGGCAGCTACTGGTGGTACCGGCTCGGCTGGATCTCGCCGGCCACGCCGCTCGACGAGGCTGACTGGGCCGCCGCCGCCGTGCCGCACGCCACCTACGGCGATTTCATCGCCGAGCGTATCGGCAGCCTCTGCGAGGCGCAGCACTACACCGGGTTTTACGGGGCGGACCTGATCGTCAACATGCCCAACGCCTACATCAGCGGCGCCGATTTTCATCCGCGCAACCTGGAGGCGTTCGAGCTGCGTCTGGGCTGGCCCATCCCCGGCGACACCGCCGCGCAAAAGGCCCGCTACATCCGCGCCCACCTCATGCCCGAGTGGGCCGACTACTGGTGCGACGCCTACGGCCATTTCTTTGCCTCCATCGGCGAAAAGATCCGCACCCGCCTCGGCAAGGAGCCGCTCATCGGCGGGCAGATTTATGGCGACATCACGCTCACCCGCTGGCTCGGCGGCGACATGCGCCGCTACCTTCAACTCATGCCGGCGGAGAACTGGTACTTCGACCTGGAGATGCAGGGCGACCCGCTCCGCTCCGTGCGTGCGCCCAGCTACTACGCGGCGGCTGTGGGCACGGCCTGCGCCTGGGAGCCGTCGATGCTCCTCGGCTCGAAGATGGACGTGTTCGACGATTCCCTGCGCGGCAGCCTCGAACTCGCCGGGCTGCCGCTCGCCACGGGCAACGCCGTGCAGCACACCCACTGGTTCCAGATCGTCTTCACGCACATCGCCACGCGCGAGGGCGGCATCCGCCGTGCGGTCACGGCGCTCCAGTACGGCTACGGCATGACGCAGATCGCCAACGTCGATCCCCGCATCACCCAGGTCATGCGCGATCACATCCCGCGCCGCCCCTTCGGCCCCGCGTTCTACTACTCGGAGGCCATGGTCCGTTCCTTCGAGCGCGAGGATACCTGCTGGAAATTAAGTAACCTCGCCAGCAACGCCCTCGAACACGTCGGCTGCGGATTCTATGTCACCGACGCCGCCCTCGGGGCGTTTTCCAGCGTCAACAAACCCGCCTGCTGGATCGTGCTCAGTCCCGAGCGCCTGCCGGCGGTCGAGCGGGCCCGGTTGGAGCAATTCGCGCCGGTGGTCACGCCGGAGCAGGCCGGCCAGCTCACCCCCACGCGCACCTCGGCCAA
>MWDT01000396.1 GCA_002070825.1 Verrucomicrobia bacterium ADurb.Bin122 | reverse complement strand
TCGCGCCACTGGGCGGGCGTGATGTGGCCCTTGGAGTCCATGAAGGCATCGAGCACGCCGACGAGCGCCGAGCCCTGGCCGGGATAATCCTGAAGATCGAGAATCTGGAAACCGCCCATGCGCGGCGTGCGCAGGAAAAGTTCATTTTCCTCGCGATAGAGGGCCGCCGCCAGTGCGCCCGAGGCGCGGGCAAAATCGCGGTTCTGCTCCAGCACGCCCTTGCGGGCGGCGATGTCGCGGAAGCGCTCCAGATTGCGGGCGCGCGTCACGCCGGTGTACTTGGCGATCTCCGAAAAATCCGGATACGAGGTCCACTGCGCCGTCTCGTGGCCCATGACGGGAACCGGCACGCCGGTCGTCGCGGCAGAGAGATCGTTGCGGGTGGTGGCCGGGCCCCACTGCGTCGGGCCTTCGTCGCCATCGAACACGCAGTACGAGCCGCGCGCCACGACGGCCTTGTCGCTGCCGGGCGGGATGATCTTGGCCGAGACCCAGAAATCGTTGGTCGGTTGCAGGCGCGGTTCCCAGAGGACGTTGTTGCAACCGTCGGCGTAGAGCCGTCGTCCGTCGAGCGAGCGCAGGTCGCTCACCATGGCGTTCATCGCAGTGCGGTCGCCGCCGGCCTCGTTGGCGAGCGTGAGCATGACAAACGACGGGTGATTGCCGTACTCGCGCAGCATTGCCTCGGCTTCGGGCCAGAGCGCCGTGCGTACCTCCGGGGAAAACGTGCCCCAGAAGGGCAACTCGGGTTGCAGGTAGATGCCGAGCTGGTCCGCCGCCTCGAAGGCCGCCTTCGGAGGAATCCAGGTGTGGCAGCGGATGTGGTTGATGCCGTACTCCTGGCAGATGCGGAAATAGGCCAGCCAGCCCTCGACGTCCATCGGCGGGAAACCCGTCAGCGGAAACGCGCCGGCCTCGTGTTTGCCGCGCAGGAAGGTCGTGCGGCCGTTGATGGTGAAGTGGCCGTCGCGCGTCTTGAACTCGCGCAAGCCAGCCGTCACTTCGCGCCGGTCCTGACCGGCGTCGCCAAAGATTGATACGGTGACCTGGTACAGGGCGGGGTTAAACTCGTCCCACGTGCGCGCGCCGTCGCCGAGCGGCAGCTCCAGCTCGACGGTCTGCTCCGTGCCGGTCGCCACAAAGGGGCGCTCGACCACCGGAGGCTGGTGCGGCTGGCCGGGATGGTTCCAGCTTTGCGCCGACACGCGCAGCGCGCCGCCAGCCGCCTGGCCGGTCGCGTTGCCCACGGTGGCCACGACTCGGAAAACGCGCTTCTCAAGATCAGAGTGCACCTGCACGTCGTCGAGCCAGACGAGGTCGGTCGCCACGAGCGTGAGTTTGCCGAGCAGGCCGTTCCAATTCGTGTGCGTGTCGTCGCTGTACTGGTGGGCGTGCGGGTTGGGCGTGGGCACGCGCTCGGTGCGGTTGTCCACGAGCACGGTCAACTGGTGCCGGCCCGGCGTCGCGACGCCGGTGAGATCGTAGGTTTGCGACGAGCCGTAGAGCGCCCGCTCGCCGCAGGGTTTCCCGTCGAGCCAGACCTGCGTGAAGCGCGTGCGCTCCAGCGAGAGCACCACGCGTTTGCCGGCAAACGCGGCCGGGATTTCGACGTCGCGCTGGAACCACGCCGCGCCCTCGAACTTGCGCACGCGCGTCAGCCCCCCGGCCTCCGCGGCCTCGTTGATCGGGCCCTTGCCGCGCAGCTCAAGCGTACCGGGCAGCGCCAGCGCGTCGTCAAACGCGAGCTCCGGCAGCGCCCCTTGCGGCTGCACCAGCTGCGGCCCGCTCAGTGTCACCCGCCACTCACCGGCGAGGTCGAGCCGCCCCTCCACACCTTCGGCGGTTGCGCCACGCAACATTGCGCACATCATGCAAATACTTGTAATCAGGCTATAAACGAAGCGTTTCATGGAGTTGTACGAAAGCGTCATAAGTCGGGAAGGGGCCAAGTTTCATGAAAATGTACCAGCTTTTAGGCTTTCATGGGAAGTCGGATTTAACCTTAAATCGCACACTCGAACCCTAAATAGCACATTTCGATTTTCCTCCCCATGAGACTGCCCGCCTGCGTTGTCCTTTGTGTTGCCCTGTTCACTGGCAACGCGTGCGCCCACGCGGCGGATACATACACCGTGACCGCGCAGGACGAACACCGCTTCGAGCAACTGGGCATCGCCGACCTCCGCCGCGCCACGATCGCCGACGCCCCGGCGGCGCGCTGGGAAACGGGTTTTCTCTCCGGCAACGGCCAGACCGGCGCCATCGTCATGGGCCGCCCGCAAGCCGAGACGATCATCCTCAACCGCGCCGGACTCTTCCTCCCCTACACGCCCGAGCGCCCCGCCCCCAATCAGGGTGCGCACCTCGCCGAAATCCGCCAGATGATGGCCGAAGGCCAGTATCAGAAAGCCGCCGACTTCATCTACGAGCTCTCCCAGAAGGAAGGCTACAACGGCACGCACTGGATCGAGCCCTTCGTCCCCGCCTGCTCGCTCCAGATCCGCATGCCGGATCGCGGCGATGCCCGCGACTACCTGCGCGGCACCGACTACCCGACCGGCGTCGTCGGCTCCCGCTGGACCGATGCCC
>MWDT01000395.1 GCA_002070825.1 Verrucomicrobia bacterium ADurb.Bin122 | reverse complement strand
CGGTACCCGCCACCGTTTGAAACCTCTTTCTCTATAACCAAAGTACAAAACCCATGAGCGTCAGCCCTGCACGTCTAAACGCCATCTCAGCCGCGAACAACTTTCGCGTTACCAGCACGTTGGCTTTCAAAGAAAGCCATTCCGCCGCCCTCTACGGCCAGAATGTGTTCAACGAAAAGGTCATGCAGGCTCGCCTGCCCAAGGGCGTCTTCAAGGCCCTGAAAAAGACCATCGACACCGGCGCCCCCCTCGACTCCGCCATCGCCGACATCGTCGCAACCACCATCAAAGACTGGGCTTTAGAACGCGGCGCCACCCACTACGCGCACATCTTCCAGCCCCTCACCGGGCACACCGCCGAAAAACACGACAGCTTCCTTGAGCCCGACGGCAAAGGCGGCGCCATCGCCGAGTTCTCCGGCAAACAGCTCACCCAGGGCGAACCCGACGCCTCCTCCTTCCCCTCCGGCGGCATGCGCGCCACCTTCGAAGCCCGCGGCTACACCGTTTGGGACGTCTCGAGCCCCTGCTATCTGATCGAAAACGCCAACGGCGTCACCCTCTGCATCCCGACCGCCTTCGTATCCTGGACCGGCGACGTGCTCGATACCAAGACCCCGATCCTTCGCTCGATGAAGGCCCTCGACGAGCAGGCTCGCCGCATCCTGAAGCTATTCGGTCACACCAACATCCCCTTCTGCGCCGCCACGGCTGGCCCGGAACAGGAGTACTTCCTGATCGACCGCAACTTCTTCCTTGCCCGCCCCGACCTGCTCTCCGCCGGCCGCACCCTGTTCGGCGCCCGCCCGCCGAAGGGCCAGGAATTCGAAGACCAGTACTTCGGCGTCATCCCGGATCGCGTCCTCGCCTACATGCACGAGTGCGAAGCCGAGCTCTATAAACTGGGTGTTCCCGTCAAGACCCGCCACAACGAGGTCGCGCCCTCCCAGTACGAGCTCGCCCCGATCTACGAGACCGCCAACATCGCCGCCGACCACCAGCAGCTTATCATGACCACGCTCAAGCGCGTGGCCCGTAAGTACGGCATGGAGTGCCTCCTCCACGAGAAACCCTTCGCCGGCGTCAACGGCTCCGGTAAGCACCTCAACTGGTCGCTCGGCAACGGCGCCCAGGGCAACCTCCTCGAGCCCGGCAACACCCCGCACGAGAACCTCCAGTTCCTCGTCTTCTGCGCTGCGGTCATCCGCGCCGTCCACAAGCACGCCGGCCTCCTCCGCGCCACCGTCGCCTCGGCCTCCAACGACCACCGCCTCGGCGCCAACGAGGCGCCCCCGGCCATCATCTCCGTCTACCTCGGCGAGCAGTTTGCCGACATCTTCGAGCAACTGAAGAAGGGCAAGGCCAAGTCCTCCAAGAAGGGCGGCCTGCTCCACCTCGGCGTCGACGTCCTCCCCCCGCTGGCCAAGGACGCGGGCGACCGCAATCGCACCTCGCCCTTCGCCTTCACCGGCAATAAGTTCGAGTTCCGCGCTGTCGCCTCCAACCAGTCGATCGGCGGCCCGCTCGCGGCCCTCAACACCATCGTCACGGAGTCCCTCGACTACGTCGCCACCAAGCTCGAAAAGGCCGTCAAGACCAAGAAGCTTGAAGACGCCGTCGGCGAGCTCCTCACCGAGATCGTCACCGAGCACGGCACCGTCATCTTCAACGGCAACGGCTACTCCGAGGAGTGGCACAAGGAAGCCGAGTTCAAGCGCGGCCTCCCCAACCTCCGCACCACGGTCGACGCCGCCTCGGTGATCGCCGCCAAGACCACGGTCGCCGCCTACGAAAAGTACGGCATCCTCACCAAGCGCGAACTCGAAGCCCGCCGCGACATCGTCCTCGAGCAGTACTGCAAGGTCATCAACGTCGAAGCCAACATCGTCACCGAGATGGTCCGCACCAAGTACCTCCCGGCCGCGATCCGCTATCAGACCGAGCTCGCCACCAACGTCGCCGCCCTCAAGGCCGCCGGCATGCAGCCTGATGCCAAACTCCTCACCCAGGTCTCCGACCTCATCGCCGCCGCCCAAAACGGCGTCGCCAAACTCGAGGAAATCCGCAGCAAGCACATCACCGACCTCCAGGCCGAAGCTGAGCACTATTGCCACAGCGTCCTCCCGCAGCTCCTCGCCATCCGCAAGTCGATCGACGCCCTCGAAGGCCTCATCCCAGACGCCAACTGGCCCGTCCCGACGTACGAAGAAATCCTCTTCATCAAGTAAAGAGCGACTCCTTCCTTCAAAAACGCCCGGCCTCACCGCCGGGCGTTTTTTTCGCCCAGAACCAAGGCTTGAGCCAGCGCCCCGGCACGCTTTCCTACCCGCAATGCCCTCGCCCTCCGACAGCCCCGACGCCCTCGCCCGCTTCCCTCGCGAAGTGCGGGAAGCCTTCGCCCGCGTCCAGTCGGACCAAGCCCCGGCGGCCCTGCGCCTGATCATCGAAGCCGCCCTGCGCGACTACCTCCCCTCCGCCAGCCCCTTTTCCAAAAGCGCCCCCATCCTCGACGAGCACCGCCTCATCGAAGACCTCGGCTTCGACTCCCTCGCCATCGCCGAAACCGTGTTTTTCTTCGAAGACATCTTCCA
>MWDT01000394.1 GCA_002070825.1 Verrucomicrobia bacterium ADurb.Bin122 | reverse complement strand
CCCCCTGCGGTGCATTCCCCAAACCATGCTTTTACGCCCCTGCTTGATATCCATCCTGGCCACTGCCTTGCCCTGGTTGCCTTCGTCTACGTTGGGTGCAGCGGACTCGCCTGTGGCCAGTCAATTCTCTGCGCTATCAGTCCGCGCGCCTGTTGGCACGGGTGACGACATTCTCGTCATGGGCTTTGCCTTCACGGGAGGAGGCAAGCCGACGCTGATTCGAGGCGTTGGCCCGGGGCTTCTCAAGGGCGATGACACTTTGTCCGGCAAAGAACTGAGGGACCCGGAGATCGTCCTCAACGAGCTGCAAACCATCGGCGGAGTGGCCCAGTTTGTCCCGGTCGCAACCAATGACAACTGGGGCGGCTCCGACGAATTGCGCGCGACCATGAATGCGCTTGGCATGGGCGAGCTCGACGCCAACTCCCTCGATGCAGCGATCCTTCACACGCCTTCGCACACGGTGTACACCGCCCATGTACAAGGCACCGGAGGACTGACCGGCCTCGCGTTGGCCGAGGCCTATGACGCGCAGTTTTCCGACAAAACGAAGCGGCTCACCGCGCTCTCCACTCGCAACCAGGTCGGTGCCGGCAGCGACTGCCTGATCGCGGGGTTTGTGATCAATGGAGATCTGCCCAAACGCGTGCTGATCCGCGGCGTTGGCCCCGGTCTCGTGCCTGCGGTCCCGTCCGAGAAAGTATTGGGCAATCCCGTCCTAAGCCTCTTCCGTTTGCAACCCGCCACCGGGAGCTGGACGCCTTGGGGCTCCAACGACGACTGGGGTGGCTCCGTTACGCTCGCGTCCGCCATGGATGCGGTTGGCATGGGGGCGTTGGACCCGGGGTCCCGCGATGCCGCGCTCCTTTTATCCCTTCCCCCGGGCATCTACACCGCGCAAATGAATGGGGTAAATGCGACCACCGGCGTCGGCCTGATCGAGATCTATGAAGCCCCACCCGCAGCGCAGACTGCGCCGTTGGCCCCTCCGACATGGCTCTCAACCGGTCCGCTCATCGCCCCCATCCCGGATGCGCAACATCCCATCGTGTCGGTCAAAGATCCCTCCGTCGTGTACCACGAGGGCAAATGGCATGTGTACGCCACGACTGCCGACACCCGCGGCGGATGGAGCATGGTTTATCTCAGCTTCCGCACTTGGGCCGAGGCCGCCCAAGCCCAGCCATACTACCTCGATCAAAACCCCAACCTCACCGGCTATCACTGTGCCCCCCAGGTTTTCTATTTCCGCCCACAGAACAAATGGTACCTGATCTACCAGTCTCAGCACCCCACCTACTCGACAAGCGACGACCTCGCTAAACCGGAGACCTGGACTGCTCCGAAATCCTTCTTCAACGGCACGCCGGCCAGCGTCGTCGACGGTTGGATCGACTACTGGATCATCTGCGACGACACCCACGCCTACCTCTTCTTTTCTGACGACCACGGCCGGTACTATCGCAGCCGCACCAAGATTGAGGACTTTCCCAACAACTTTGAGGACCCAGTCGTCATCATGCAGGAGGCCAATGCCGGCGACCTATTCGAAGCCAGCTGCGTGTACCGCCTCAAAGGCACGGACCAGTACCTCTGCTTCATCGAATGCATGGGGCTCCACGGCCACCGCTACTTCCGGGCGTTCACGGCCGACCGCCTCGATGGCGAATGGAAACCCCTTGATGAGGCCAACTCATGGGCGACTCCTTTTGCCGGGCCCAACAACGTCACCCCCGAAGCAGGCGGCACACTCTGGACCAACGACATCAGCCACGGCGAACTGCTCCGGTCTACCTGCGACGAGACCATGACCGTCGACCCGCACAACCTTCACTTCCTCTATCAGGGCGTGAGCCGCAGTGCCACTGCGCCCAACTACAGCCAGATCCCCTACCATCTAGCCCTGCTCAACGCCAGCGACGCTAGCCACTCCGCCGACGACTCCACCGGGGAAAATTGACCGGCCAACGTCCCGCATCCAAAGCGCAACATCCGGAAAGGGGGCCCAGCCGCCCCTACCGGACCGCTCGCGCCAGCCGACATCCGGCCCGACACCATCCCGCAGAAAGTAGCCCGCCGAGCAGGGACAGGCTAAAAATGGCTTCGTAAGTCGCTGAATTGCAAAGCTGCCAATCTCTAGACCGGCGGCGAAACGCTCACGCGTTCCGCTACACGGAAGCCCTTCCAGCCGGACCGCCTGCCGACACCGGCGAAGCCCACTCGTGGCCCCTCGCGCGCATTCGTGGACAGCCGCTCCCCTTTTTCACCCGTCACTTTTCACCCGTCACGCTTCCGTCCTCCCTTCCGTCTTCCGCCCGCCGTCCACTTTTCGATCTTCTCCCCCGCGCGGCCTGCGCCACACTGCGTGCCTCCCATGGACGCCCACAACGTCATCCCCACCCGAATCGCCGAGGCGCTGCGCCGGTTCCCCCCGTTTTCCATGCTCCCCGAGTCGGCGGTCGCCACCCTGGCCACCCACTCGGTCGTGCGCGTGCTCGCCGCCGGTGAAAAAGTCTGGGCGCAGGGCGACAGGCCGGGCGAGGAGCTGCTCTTCCTCGCTCGCGGCCGCGTGGAGTACATCTGGAAAGTCGAAGA
>MWDT01000393.1 GCA_002070825.1 Verrucomicrobia bacterium ADurb.Bin122 | reverse complement strand
GAGGGCGTCGCAATCGGCGCACTTCCCCATGTTCGACGCCTACGCCGAAGTCTTTGCCCAGTTCCCGTGGTTTCTGCCTGTGGTGGTGACCGTGTTTGGCACCATGATCGGCAGTTTCCTCAACGTGTGCATCTACCGCATCCCGGCGGGAAAGTCGGTGGTGCGGCCCGGCTCGCACTGCGCGTGCGGGAAACCCATCGCGTGGTACGACAACATTCCGGTGCTTTCGTGGTTGATCCTGCGCGGGCGCGCGCGGTGCTGCGGCGGAAAATTCTCGGTGCGTTACCCGGCCGTCGAGCTGTTGACGGGGCTCCTGTTTCTCGCGTGCTGGCTGCTGCTGCCGCCGGCGCGTGCGGCGGGCGGCATGGTACTGATGAGTGCGCTCGTGGCGGCGACGTTCATCGATCTCGACCACATGATCATCCCGGATGTGTTTTCCATCGGGCTGGGCGTGGTGGGTGTGCTGTTGTCGTTTCTCATGCCGGCGATGCAGGGCGAGTGCAGCGGGGTGTTCGTCGTGGACAGTCTGCGGGCGGTGGTGACTTCGCTGCTCGGGCTGCTGGTGGGCTCGGGGCTCGTGCTGTGGATCGCGCTGGTGGCCGAGGCGGTGTTGAAAAAGGAGGCCATGGGCTTCGGCGACGTGAAACTGGTGGGCGCGATCGGTGCCTTCACGGGTTGGCAGGGCACGGTGACGGCGATTTTCGGCGGCGCGGTCGTGGGCTGCGTGTGGTTCATCGTGGCAATGATCTGGCAGAAGGCGGCGGGTAAAAACGCGCCGGAGCTGCTGAAGGCCGAGACGGCGGAGGGCGAGAAGACGGAGGTCGCGCTTGGGGCGCAGGTGCCGTACGGGCCGATGCTGGCCATCGCTGGCGCGGCGCATTTCCTGTGGTTGCACAAACCGGTCGCCGCCTACTTCGCCCAGATTCAGGAGCTGCTGGTGCGCTGAGCGACGTGCCGGAGCGCGTTCAGTTCTCGTCGAGGACGGCTTGGATGGTGCGCGAAAATTCGCCGATTTCGTAGGGTTTGGCGACCATACCGCGGAAGCCGAAACTGCGGAAATCGCCCAGGACTGGATCGCCCGAGTAGCCGCTGGAGACGATGGCTTTCACGCCGGGATCGAGCTCGCGGAGCTTCTGGATCGCCTCGCGTCCACCCATGCCGCCGGGGACAGTAAGGTCCATGATGACGAGGTCGAACGGGGCGCCTTGCGCACGGGCTGTCTGGTATTTTTTGATGGCGTCGTAGCCATCGTAGGCGATTTCGACGGAGCAGCCGATGCGCTCGAGAATTTTTGAGGCGATGGCAACGATGGAGGATTCATCGTCCATGAAGAGGACTTTGGCGTGGCCCGGAGCGGCGGCGAGTCGGGACCCGGCAGTCGGTGTGGTCGTGGTGGCGGTGGTCTGGAGTGCGGGGAGCCACACGGTGAAGGTGGCGCCCTTGCCAATCGTGGAGGCGACCTCGATGTGCCCGCGGTGTTTTTTGACGATTGAGTAAACGGTGGCGAGGCCGAGGCCGTGGCCCTGGCGTTTCGTGGTGAAATAGGGATCGAAGATTTTGGGCAGATTCTTGGGCGGAATGCCGGAGCCGGAGTCTGCGACGGTGAGCCGGATGTAGTCGCCTGGGATGAGCGGGAGGTCAGTGCCGGTGTGAACGGTTTCGTTGCAGGCGGCGAGGCGGAGGATGCCGCCGCCTGGCATGGCTTGGGCGGCGTTGAGAACGAGGTTTTGCACGACCTGGGCGATCTGCCCCCTGTCGGCATGGGCGGGCCAGAGGTCGTGGGACAGCTCGAATTCGACTTTGGTGGGGAGTCCCGAGAGGGTGAATGCAGTGACTTCCGAGATGACCTGCTGGAGGGCGACGGCGCCGAGGATGGGATCGCCGCCCTTGGCGAAGGTGAGGAGCCGGTGGGTGAGGTCTCGTGCGCGGTTGCTGGCAAGCTCGGCTTCCTGGAGGCAGCGGGCGAGCTCGGGGCGGTCTTGCGCGTCTTCCTGCGCGAGGGAGAGGTTGCCGAGGATGGCGGTGAGGATGTTGTTGAAATCGTGAGCGATGCCGCCGGCGAGTACGCCGATGGATTCGAGTTTGTTGGCGCGCTGCATCTGCTCTTCTAGGCGGTGGCGTTCGGTGACATCGCGCAGGACGAGGACGGCGCCGGTGATTTTTCCGGAGGCGTCTTTGACAGGGGCGCAGCCGCCTTCGACGAGGAGGGTGCGGTGGGCGCTGAGGGTGAGCCGGGTGTATCCGGGAAGCGCCAGCGAGGTGCCGGCGTGGAGGACTTTCTGGAGGCGCGGAGCGACAGGCGATCCGTCTTCGTCGAGCAGGGCGCAGACGGCGTCGAGTGGTTGTCCGACGATGCCGGCTTCGTCGCGGTGGAGGAGTTGGGCGGCGGCCTGGTTGATGAAGCGCACGATGCCGGTCTCATCGAGCGTGAGCACGCTCTCGGACATGGTACGTAGGGTGACGGCGAGGCGCTCCTTCTCGGCGGCGAGGGCGAGCTGGGTCTCGCGACGGTCGGTCATGTCGGTGATGACACCGACGAGTGTCCAGGTATCGGGCGAGGTTGGGGTGATGGAGACCTGTTCGTGGAGGCAGAAGGTTTT
>MWDT01000392.1 GCA_002070825.1 Verrucomicrobia bacterium ADurb.Bin122 | reverse complement strand
GTGAACTGGAGTTTCCAGCCGGACAGGCCGAGTTTGCCGAGCTCGCGCGTGAGGTGGTCGGCGGGCACGCCGAGATCGACCATCGCACCGAGGTGCATGTCGCCGGAAATGCCGGCGGAGCAATCGTAGTAGAGGATGCGTTCAGGCATTTTTGGGGGCGTCGTGGAGCACGCGGTTGAGGCTGCCAGTCTGGTAGCCTTCGAGCTCCAGGCAAACGTAACGGTAGCCGGCGGCCTTGATCTCGCGGGAAACGGTGTCGAGCAGGCGCTCGTCGAAGAAGCGGCTGCGCTCGGCCGGGGCGACCTCGATGCGCGCGATGTCGCCGTGGTGGCGCACGCGGCACTGGCGGAATCCGTGCTCGCGCAGGACGTGCTCGGCGCGGTCGATGCGGCGGAGTTTTTCGAGGGTGATGGGCTCGCCGTAGGGGACGCGCGAGGCGAGGCAGGCGGCGGCGGGCTTGTCCCAGGTGGGCAGGCCGAAGTGGCGCGAGAGGGCGCGGATGTCGGCCTTGGCGAGGCCGGCTTCGCGGAACGGGCTGGCGATGTGCAGCTCGGCGAGCGCGCGCATGCCGGGGCGGTAGTCGGACTCGTCGTCGAGGTTGGTGCCGTCGAGCACGGTCTGGATGCCGTGGTTGGCGGCGAGTTGCGCGATGTGGGCGAACTCGACCTTTTTGCAATGGTAGCAGCGGTCGGGTGGGTTGGCGGCGACGGGGGCGTCGATGGTCGTTTCCTCGATCAGAAAGTGGGCGATGCCGGTGAGCGCGGCGATCTGGCGCGCGGCGGCGAGGTCGTCGGCCGGCATCATCGGCGAGACGAGCGTGATGGCGATGGCGCCGTCGCCGAGGGCTTCGCGCGCGGCCCGGCAGAGGAGGCTGCTGTCCACGCCACCGGAGAAGGCGACGGCCACGCGGCCGTGGCGTGCGATGGCGGCGAGGAGCCGGCGGTATTTCTCGTCGAGGGCGGGCGTGAGGTCGGGCACGGTGAAGATGTTTTGCAGGAGAGGAGCGGGAGGCCAGCGGAAAGGCGGCGCATCCAGATTGCGATAGGGGCCAGACGCAGGCGGCCTGGAAATGTTGCGGGCGCTTTGGCGAAATTCGGCGTGGCAAGGGAATTGCTCGCCATGGCGGTGCGCGGGAGCAGATTTTCCCGGCGCGCACCTCTCAACCTCGGCACTCTATTCCCCATGCATATACCGGATGGATTTGTGGACGTGAAAACGGCGGTGACCGCCTCGGCGCTGGCCGTGGCGGGGCTCGGTTACGCGCTGCATCAGGTGCGGCGCGAGCTGCCGCCTCGGAAAGTGCCGCTGCTGGGGCTCGGTGCGGCATTCGTGTTTGCGGCGCAGATGGTGAATTTCCCCGTGGTGGGCGGCACGTCGGGCCACTTGATCGGCGGCGCGCTCATCGCGGCGCTGCTGGGCGTGCCGGCGGCGGTCGTGGTGATGGCCACGGTGCTCATCGCGCAGTGTTTCCTTTTTGCCGACGGCGGTGTTACGGCGCTTGGGGCCAACGTGTTTAACATGGCCGTGCTCGCCCCGGTGGTGGGCGGCACGGTGTACCGCGGTGTGCGGCGGCTGATCCCCGGCGTGCGCGGGCAGGTGGCGGCGGTGGCGTTTGCCGGCTGGTGCTCGACGGTGGCGGCCTCGCTCGCCTGCGCCGGGCAACTCGCGTGGTCGGGCACGGTGGCGTGGTCGGTCGCGTTGCCCGCGGTGACGGGCATCCATCTGCTGATCGGGCTGGGCGAGGGCGCGATCAGTGCGCTGGTGTTTTACGCCGTGGCGCGGTCGCGGCCCGAGCTGACGACGGGCGTCGCGGCGACGGCTCCGCGTGGCATCGTGGGCTACGGGCTGCTGGCCTCGCTCGGCGTGGCACTGTTTGTGGCGCCATTTGCATGTCCTTGGCCGGACGGTCTGGAGGCGGTGGCGGCGCAGCTCGGCTTCGAGCACGCGGCGCGCGAGCCGATGGCGTCGCCGATGCCCGACTATCTGATCCCCGGCGTGGTTAACGAGGGCGTGGCGACGGCGCTCGCCGGACTCGTCGGCGCGCTGGTCGTTTTCGGCGCGGCGGTGCTTTTCAGCCGGTTGCTCGTGCGGCGCGAGCTGGACGCCACCAAGTCTGTGGGCTGACGCATGAGCGGTTTTCACTTCGGGCACAGTCATACGCCGTACGCGCCGGAGTTTCGTCCGACGGCGGCGGTGCGTGTGCCGCTGGCGTGGCTGGCGCCCGAGTGGAAACTGGCGGCGATGCTCGCGCTGGTGACCGGCACGGCGCTCATGCCGCTGGCTTGGTGGCCGTGGCACGTCGGCGTGGTCGCGCTGCTGCTCGTCGTGGTGATCTCGGCGCGGCTTGCGCTGCGGCCGCTTGGGTTGCGGCTGCTGTGGCTGTCGCCCTTCGTGGCGTGTGCGGCGGTGGCGTCGCTCTGGCACGGTCCGACTGGGCCGGGCTGGCTCACGGTGGCGGTGCGCGGCGGCGTGTGCTTGTTGACGGTGCTGGTCTTTGCGGCGGTGACGCCGTTTGGGGCGCTGCCGGGAGTGTTGCGCCGCGTGGGCGTGCCGGCCCTGCTGGTGACCACGATGGCGTTGATGCACCGTTACCTTTTTGT
>MWDT01000391.1 GCA_002070825.1 Verrucomicrobia bacterium ADurb.Bin122 | reverse complement strand
CTATTCGGTGGTGACGGCGTGCCCGGCGCGCCTCAAGGTCGCGGCATGGAGTTTGCCCAGATTCTCGACGACGTCTCGTCCATCGCCCGCCAGGCGGGCGAAATCGTCATGCGCCATTTTGCAGCGCCGACACCCACCGAGACAAAAACCAGCCGGATCGATGTCGTGACGGCGGCGGACCGGGAGGTGGAGGCGTACGTCGTGGCCGAGCTCGCGCGCCGTTTCCCCGATCATCACATCGTCGGCGAGGAGCGAGGCGGGCAGGGGGCGCCCCACGAGGGAGCCCGCCATCACTGGTACGTCGATCCCATCGACGGCACGGTGAGTTTTGCGAGCAAGCTGCCGCATTTTTGCACGAGCATCGCGCTCACCACGGCGGACCGGCAGCCGCTGCTCGGCGTGGTGTATGATCCCACCCGGCGCGAGTTGTTTTCGGCGGTGCGCGGCGGTGGGGCGTTCCTCGATGGTCGTCCGCTGCGCGTGAGTGGCACGGCGGAGCTGGTCGATGCGGTCGTCGCCAGCGGCTTCCCGTATGACAAGCATACCAATCCCGACAACAACCTGCGCGAGTGGGCCGCGTTTATCACGCGGGTCCGCGGCGAGCGCCGGCTGGGCTCCGCCGCCCTCGATCTTTGCTACGTGGCCGCCGGGCGCCTCGATGGGTACTGGGAAAAGGATTTGAAACCCTACGACACGATGGCCGGCCTGCTCATCGCACGCGAAGCGGGTGGACGCGTGACCGGTTATCGCGGCGAGCCGGAGCCGCAGTTGGCGGACCGCGGCCGCTATGTCGCCAGCAACGGTCTGCTCCACGCGGCCATGCTGGAGGTGCTCCGCGAGGCCGCGGGCTGAGGCGCACGGGCATTTTTGCGCGTTGGGAAAACGCTCCGCTTGATTCCGTCGCGCGAGTTCCGACTATCGCCGCCGTAGATGAAGATCCTCATTGTCGCCGAAAAACCGTCCGTCGCCCTCGATCTCGCGCGGGCGTTGCTCGGCGTGAAGGAGGAGGGCGGCAAACTGTTTCGCGGGCGCACGCCGCTCGGCGACGAGCTCACCATCACCTGCGCCGCCGGCCATTTCCTCCAGTTGGCCAAGCCCGAGGCCTACGATGCGGTGCACGGAAAACAGTACGGCAAATGGCGCATCGCCGACCTCCCGATCCTGCCCAAGCCCGGCTGGGACTTCGACGAGGTGCCGCGCGAAAAGGCCGAGCGCTCGCTCGAAACGCTCTGCGGCCACCTGCGCGCCCACGAGGGCGGCGAGATCGTCAACGCCTGCGATGCCGGTCGCGAGGGCGAGCTGATCTTTCGCAAGATTCTCCGGCACTCCGGCGTCGATTGCACGAAGACCACGCTCTCGCGCATGTGGATGCAGGAGATGACCGAAAAGGCGTTTCGCGACGCGTACCGCGGGCGGCGTCCACTCAGCGAGCGCGACGGACTCGGGGAGGCGGGCTACACGCGCGACCAGGCCGACTGGCTCTCCGGCATGAACAAGACCGTGCTGGCCACCAAGACGCTCCCGCGCGGCACCGACAACTGGCGCGTGTGGAGCGTCGGCCGCGTGCAGACGCCCACGCTCGCGCTCCTCTACGAGCGCGACCGCACCATCGCGTTTTTCAAACCGCAGAATTTCTGGGAGGCGTACGGCGTGTTCGACGGCGTGGTGGCCAAGGCCGACCTCGACGCCTACGCCGCAGCCGACAACCGGGAAAAACTTCTCGGGCGCCCGCAGATTCTCGAAGACCGCGAGCGCAAGGCGTTCTGGTCCGAGGCGCTCGTCGCCCGCTTCACCGAGGCCGCGCTGGCGCCGCGCACCTACGCGGTGAAGGACACCGGCACGCAGCGTACCGAGCGGCCGCCACTGCCGTTTGACCTCCAGGAGGCGTCGAAGTTTTTCTCCAAGAAGTTCGGCTGGACGGCAGCGCACTCGCTCGAAGTGCTCCAGTCGCTCTACGAAGACCTCAAGGTCATCAGCTACCCGCGCACCGACTCCCGCTATTTCCCCGATTCCGACGAGATGCGGCAAAAGGTCTGCGAGGGCCTCCGCGCGTCGCATGCCTGGATCTGCGAGCACCACTCGACCACGCGGCTGGCGACGCAGGCGCTGCGCACCGACGAGGAGATGGGCAAGGCCAAGGCGTTTAAAAACAGCGAGAGCGACCACTATGCGCTGCACCCGCTCACCGATCTGTCGCGACTGGTGCGCGCCGACCGCGACCAGTTGCTCGCGTGGATGGCCGTCACGCAGGCCTGCCTCATGGCGCTCGACGAGCCGCTGAAGGTGAAGGTCGTCACCCGCCGCTGGGAGCAGCAGGGCGCGACGGGCGACTACGCGCCGTGCGTGTTTCGCGCCGCGCGGGAAAACGTCGTCAGCGCCGGCTGGACGCGTTGGGGCAAGGAAAAGGGCGAGGGCAAGGGGCCGCAGGGCATGCCGCCGCTCGTCGAGGTGCAGGAGATCGCCGGCACGGAGATCAAGAAACTGGAGACCAATCCGCCCAAGCCGTACGACGACGCCACGATCCTCTCCGCCATGGAGTACGCCGGCGCCACCATCGACGAGAGCACGCTCTCGCCCGAGCATCTGGAGGAGTTGCTGGAGGC
>MWDT01000390.1 GCA_002070825.1 Verrucomicrobia bacterium ADurb.Bin122 | reverse complement strand
GGCCAGCAGCAGCGTGAAACGCACGTCCTCCACCGACTCGCGCACCGCTTGCGACTGGTCGCGGAGGATGTCGAGTTTCACCGATTCGGGCAGCTGCTCCTGGAATGCGGGCAAGAGCGAGCGCACGCGCTCGACGACCTCGACCGTGTTGGAGCCGGGCTGTTTTTGCACGGCAAGCACGATGGCGCGCTCACCATTGAACCAGCTCGCCACGCGGTGGTTTTGCACGCTCTCGATCACCTCGGCGAGCTCGCCCAGGCGCAGCGGCGCGCCCTTGCGGTACGCGACCACGATCGCGCGAAACTCCGCCGGATCGACGAGCTGCCCGTCGGCCAGGATCTGCATCGACTGGCGGGTGCCATCGAGCACCCCCGTCGGCAGGTTGACGTTGTGCGAATCGATCGCCGCGCGCACCTCCGCGAGGGAGACACCGTACGCGGTGAGCCGGCGCGGATCGAGGCGCACGCGAACGGCGTACTTCTGCGAGCCGTAGACGAGCACCTGCGAGACGCCGGAGACGCTGGAGATGCGCTGCGCGAGCATCGTCTCGGCGTACTCGCTCACCGTGGACAGCGGGAGCGTGGGCGAGGCCAGCGTGAGGTAGAGGACGGGCTGGTCGGCGGGGTTGGTTTTGCGGAAACTCGGGGCGGCCGGCATGTCGCTGGGCAGCCGCCGCTGCACTGCGGCGATGGCCGACTGCACATCCTGCGCCGCGGCGTCGATGTCGCGATCGAGGGTAAACTGGATCGTGATCTGCGTGTTGCCGAGGCTGCTCGTCGAGGTCATCGAATCGATGCCGGCAATGGTGGAGAGCTGTTGCTCAAGCACGGTCGCGACGGCGCTGGCCATCGTCTCGGGCGTCGCGCCGGGCAGGCCGGCCGACACCACGATGGTCGGAAAATCGACCGTGGGCAGATCGCTGACCGGAAGCAGCCGGTACGCCATGGCGCCAAATACGCAGAGGGCGACGGTGAGCAGCGTCGTCATCACCGGACGACGGATGCAAAGCGCGGAGAGGTTCATCGGGAGGCGGCGCGGAGGTTAGGGCTTCCGGGCGGCGGGGGCGCCGTCGAGCGTGCGGATCTCGACGCGCACACCGGGCACGAGGCGGAGTTGCCCGTCGGTGACCACGGTTTCGCCTTCGCGCACGACATTGCCTCCGAGGAGGGTGAGCCCCTCGAAGCTGCGGACCGGCTGCACCGGGCGAAGCTCGACGGTCTGGTCGGCCTTCACGACGAAGATCTGGCTGCCCTTCTGCCCGGGCATCACGGAGGCGGTAGGGACGACGAGGGCGGCCGGATCGCGCCCGAGCTCGGTGCGCACCTCGACAAAGCGGCCGGGCCAGAGCGCCTGGTCCTCGTTGGGAAACACGGCCTTGAGCGTCACCATGCCCGTGGTCGGGTCCACGGTGTTGTCCACAAATTCGAGCACGCCGTGCAGGGTGCGCGGCGTCATGTCGTGCGTGGTGCAGGAGACGGCAACGGGGCCGGCGGCCTGAGCGGCCTGCAGGGTGCCGAGCACGCGCTCGGGTACGCCGTAGGCGACGGCGATGGGCGCGATCTGCTGGATGGTGACGAGCGTGCTGGCGGCGTCGCGGGCCTTCACGAGGGTACCCTCGTGGAGGAGGCGTTGCCCGGTGCGGCCGGCGATGGGCGCGCGGATCTCGGTGTAGCCGAGATCGAGCTCGGCGTTGGCCACGGCGGCCTCCTGCGCATGGACCTTGGCGAGCGCGGTCTCCTCCTTGGCGAGGAACTGGCCGAGGAGTTCGGCGGAGACGACCGACTTGGTCCCGAGCTCACGGTAGCGCGCGGCGTCCTGTTGCGCGATGGCGAGCTCGGCGCGGGCCGAGGCAAGCTGGGCGCGCGCAATCGCGAGGGCGTTTTCAAACGGACGCCGGTCGAGCGTGGCCAACAGGTCGCCCGACTGGACGGATTGGCCCTCCTGGAAATGGACCGCCTGCACCACCCCATCGACCTGCGCACGCACCTCGACACGGCGCAGCGCCTGCACCGAGCCGACCGACTGCTCGACCAACGGGACGGATTGTCGTGAAGCCTGGGCAACCTGGACCGGCACCGCCGCGCCGCGTGCGCCGGCCCCCGCCGACTCGCGGCCGCAGCCGGCGAGCAAGAGGCATAGGGCGGCGGCACAGATTGGAAGGACGTAAAATGGCGATAGGTTGCCCGGCAAAAAGCGCATGAGGGGGAGATTTATCCGGCAGGTAGCCGGCGGTCGCAAGACGCAGCGACGGGGCAAATGTTACAATCCAGAGGCCAGGGCACAGGCCCGGGGCAAAAAAACCCTGACGGCAGCCAAAGATTTTTGCTTGCCGTGTGCTGCGGAGCCTCCGTACTACCGGCCCTCCTCCGACTTTGTGCGGAGGAAATGCCAGGGTAGCTCAGTGGTAGAGCAGAGGACTCATAAGCCTTTGGTCGCGAGTTCAATCCTCGCCCCTGGCACCACTTTAAGCTCCAAGCGTCTGCAAAGGCGTTTGGAGCTTTTTTGCGTTCCAAATCGGGCGGTGCTCAGCAACGCACGCCGCACCGCTGGAGAAACCGGCGCAGCGCGCGCACCGGCACGGTGAGTTTCCACGACCAAGTTTCTTTCAACGCC
>MWDT01000389.1 GCA_002070825.1 Verrucomicrobia bacterium ADurb.Bin122 | reverse complement strand
GCTTTTTCCACGGCGGCGCGCTGTTTGGTGTCGGGCTCGGGCCAGGGAAAGTTGTTGAAAACGAGGCCGGCGGAGTAGCGCGGATCGGACTTAAACCGCCCGGCAATGGCGAGAATCCACGTCATGTGCATGGCGGACGCGAGCACTCCGAAATGAAACACCGTGGCGTCGGCGCAGGTGAATAGATCCGTGCTCGCTATTACCACGGGATCGACGAATGCGACTGGGTAATAGACGCGCCGCACGGAGCCGGTCTTGGGAATGACAAGATATCGCTGCTGCGGCTGTCGAATCTCGCCAAAAAGGCCGGGCGTGGCGGCCAATTCACGCGTGGTCGCCCGGGTGCTGCGTTCCCGATGTGCGCGCACGGAGGCTATTCGCGTCATAATCTGTGGGCAGGCGCGCAGCGCCTTTGGATCGGCATCGGCCAGCCAGAGGCACCACCGGGGGACGCGATAGAGTAATTCATCTGGCCCCATGAACGGGCGGATGAACTGACTGGCGGTCGGCTCCTCGGTCACCAGTTGTCGCCGTTCGGTCTCCGATAGCAGCAGGTATCCGCCATCGTTGGGCATATTGCCGAACGAGAGTGCCACTGGCGAAGCGAGGGGTTTGCGCCTCGACAGGATCACCGTCTCGCAGCCGAAGATCAGATAGGGACTCAGATTTGCCGTGCCGCTGGACACGGACTGTTTGCCTGAACCATCGTACTCGAAGAGGAACTTACGAGGGACGTCGCCAGCTCCGAAGCCGATGACAACGACGTGGACGTGGGCCTTTCCGCTCGCTTCGTTGTGCCAGACGAAGGTGCGGTGACCAAAGTGAATCTTGATGCGGTACTGCGCGAAGAGGTGCGACCAGAGCACGCCCACTTGCTCGCCCTGCGTGATCGAGTTGGTCGAGACGAAGGCGCAGCGGATCGCGGTGTCTTGGATGTACTCGGCGGCCTTTACGTACCACGCGGTCACGTAGTCGAGCAGGCCGTGGGCTTTGATGTTGCCGCAGACAAGTGACATGTCGGCGTTTTGCTCGGTGCCCATATACTGCTTTCCGATGAAGGGCGGGTTGCCGAGGACGTAGCTGCACTGGGCCGGTGGGAGAATCGTTTTCCAGTCGAGCCGGAGGGCGTTGCCGCAGACGATGGTGGCCGACTTCTTCAGCGGGATGCGGGCGTAGTGGCGACCGAAGGCTTTCGAGAAAGCCATGTTGACCTGATGGTCGGTGAGCCAGAGGGCGGTTTCGGCGATGAGCGCCGGGAACTCCTCCAGCTCGATGCCGTAGAATTGATCGACGTTGATGCGTGCGAGGTCGCCGACATCGAGGCCGAGCGGAAGTTGTTCGCCGTATTGGGCCCGGAGGACATCGAGTTCGAGGGCGCGCAGCTCCCGGTAGGCGACGACGAGGAAGTTGCCGCAGCCGCAGGCCGGGTCGAGGAAACGCAGGGAGGCGAGCTTGTCGTGAAATTGGTTGAGGGCTTTGGCCCGGACGGAGCCGGTGCGGCGCTTGGCAAACTCGGCCTTTAGCTCGTCGAGGAAAAGTGGGTCGATGACGCGGCGGATGTTTTCCTCGCTGGTGTAGTGGGCGCCCTTGGCGCGGCGCTCGCGTTTGTCCATCACGCCCTGGAAGAGAGAGCCGAAGACGCTCGGCGAGATGCGGCTCCAGTCGAACTGGCAGCATTGCAGGAGCGCGGCCCGATGCCCGGCGCCGAGTTCGGCGATGTCGAGTTTCTCTCGGAAGAGGCCGCCGTTGACGTAGGGGAATGGGGCGAATTCGGAGTCGAGATTGACGGGCCTTTCGTGGCTGTCGCGATCAAGGGTCTGAAAGAGCTTGGCGAGGCGGGTGCCGAGGTCGGTGCCATCGCGCCGGGATCGTTGGACGAAACGCGTGAAGGAGTTCCACTCGAAGATGTCGGTATCTTCGGCGAAGAGGCAGAAGAGCACGCGGACAAGAAAACGTTCGAGGTCGTGGCCGGAGTAGCCGATCTCTTTGAGTTTGTCGTGAAGATCGCCGAGGAGGGCGACGGCCTTCAGGTTGACCTCGGGCTGAGTCTGGAAGAGCTGCTGCTCCTCGTCGCGGATGAAGGCGAAGTGGCGGAGCTTGTCGGGAAAGTCGGCGAGAGCGAACTGGGCGGCCAGTTGCGGCTCGGTGGAGCGTGCCGTGCCGAGGCCCTTGAGGTAGTCGTGGACCTCCTCGCCGAGATCGTAGAGGACGAAGTGGGCGAAATCGGAAACGAGGACCCACCGAGGGCGCTCGTCGGGCTCAAGGTGTTTGAGGTACTCGAACGCCTGGTAGGCTGCGCCCTTATCGGTAGAGAGGTCGCGGCCGGTGGACTTCATCTCGACGAGCAGTTTGCCCGGCCAGAGTAGATCGATGCGGCCCTCCCCGAGTCCGGGGCGCTCGACGCGGTACTCGTGGATTGCATCCACCGCATGGCGGTCGCGGCCAAAGACGCCGAAAAATTCGTCGAGGAAGGTTTTGGCCTCGGCCTCTTCACGCTGCGGCCCGCTCCACCTTTTTGCGAAGGCGAGTGCTCGGGTGCGCATTTCATCCCGGGAAAGGGTGAGGACAGCGGGGACGTTGTGAGTCATGGTTTCGGGAAACGCGGGAGTGCTGG
>MWDT01000388.1 GCA_002070825.1 Verrucomicrobia bacterium ADurb.Bin122 | reverse complement strand
CGACGAGATCGAGCCGGCCCTGCGCGAACACGTCGACGACGTCCTCCTCTGCCGCCGGCCCGACGCCACCGAGCGCCTGATCGCCCTCGCTGAGGAAATCAAAACCTCCAGCGCCGGCTCCTCTCAAATCTCAGATCTCAAATCTCAAACCTCCGCCGCCGATGCCTGGCGCGACGCGTCCGTCGAGTCCCGCCTCCAGCACGCCATGGTCAAGGGCATCGACGCCTTCGTCGAGGCCGACACCGCCGAGGCGTTGCAAAAATACCAGCGACCCATCGCCGTCATCGAAGGGCCGCTCATGGACGGTATGCGCGTGGTCGGCGACCTCTTCGGCGCCGGCAAAATGTTTCTCCCGCAGGTCGTGAAATCCGCCCGCGTGATGAAGAAGGCCGTCGCCTACCTCACGCCCTTCATGGAGGAGGAAAAACGCCGCGCGGTCGCGTCCGGTCAGGCCGCCCGTCCGCAGGGGAAATTCCTCCTCGCGACCGTCAAAGGCGACGTCCACGACATCGGCAAGAACATCGTCGGCGTCGTCCTCGCCTGTAATAATTACGAGGTCATCGACCTCGGCGTCATGGTGCCGTGCGACAAGATTCTCCAGGTCGCCCGCGAGCAGCAGGTGGACGTCATCGGCCTGTCCGGCCTCATCACGCCGTCGCTCGACGAGATGGTGCACGCCGCCAAGGAGCTCACGCGCGCCGGCTTCACCGTCCCGCTGCTCGTCGGGGGGGCCACCACCAGCGCCGCGCACACCGCCGTGAAACTCGCCCCGGAGTATGCGCCCGGCGTCTTCCACGTGCTCGACGCCTCGCGCGTCGCCAACGTCGTCGGCTCGCTGCTCTCGCCCACACTCAAGCCCGCCTACGTCGCCGAGGTGCAGGCAAAGCAACAGCGCCAGCGCGAAGAGTTCACCGCGCGCCAAGCCCGCTCGCCGCTTCTCTCGCTCGCCGAGGCGCGCTCCCATGCGCCGAAGTGCGACTGGGCTGCCGCCAGCATCGCCCGCCCCGAGTTTCTCGGCACCCGAGTGTTCGCGGACATCAATCTCGCCGAGATCGTGCCCTACATCGACTGGTCGCCCTTCTTCTCCGCGTGGGAGCTGCACGGACGTTTCCCCGAGCTGCTCAAGGACGAGAAAATCGGTGCCGAAGCCACCAAGCTTTACGCCGACGCCCAGGCGCTCCTCGCGCGCATCGTCGCCGAGAAACGCTTCGATCCGCGCGCCATCGTCGGATTCTTCCCGGCCAACGCCGTCGGCGACAGCGTCGAGCTCTACGCCGACGAAGCGCGCAGCCGTGTCGTCGAGACGCTCCACTTCCTGCGCCAGCAGCAGTCCAAGCCGGCCGACCAGTTCAACCACTGCCTCGCCGACTACGTCGCTCCGCGCACCAGCGACCGCATCGACTACATCGGCGCGTTTGCCGTCACCGCCGGCCCCGGCGTCGAGAAGTTCGCCGCCGAGTTCAAGGCCGACGGCGACGACTACCTCGCGATCATGGCCCAAGCGCTCGGCGACCGCATCGCCGAGGCGATGGCCGAGCTGTTTCACAAAAAGGCGCGCGACTTCTTCGGCTACGGCCGCGCCGAGCGCCTCACGATGCCCGAGATTCTCCGCGAGAAATACCAGGGCATCCGCCCGGCGCCGGGTTATCCGGCCTGCCCCGACCACACGCAGAAGCCGCAGCTCTGGTCGCTGATGGGCGTCGAAGCCGCCACCGGCATCAAACTCACCGAAAGCTGCGCGATGTACCCGGCCAGCAGCGTGAGCGGATTCTACTTCGCGCACCCGGAGTCGAAGTATTTTGCCGTCGGCCGGCTCGGCCGCGACCAGATCGCCGACTACGCCCGCCGCGCGTCGCGCCCGGAGGCCGATGTCGAGAAGTGGCTCGCGCCCTACCTCGACTACGAAGTCTAAGCCGCCAAGTCCCGGCCGGGCCCCGAGTGGGCGCCCGACCGGCGGCGTACGCCGAAATCAGGGCATCTCGTAGATCTCGACGAGGCCGACGCCCGTCGAGGCGTTGGCGCCTCGCACGTGGGCCGTGTAAATCCCCGGGGCCAAGATGACCACGAGTGCCGCGTCAGCTGAGTCGCCCGCCAGCGGCCCCATCCCGAGCGCGTCGAAATCAGCGGCCAGTTCGGCACTGCCACCCCAGTTGTCGTTGGAGGCCACCGACGACCAGGTGCGCGACACCGTGTCGTAACGCAGCACCTCCAGCTGCGGATCGGCGAGGAATGAGTCCGGCAAATCCTGCGCAAGTCCGGGGCCGACACCACGAATCATCACCTGCTTCGAAGCTGTACCGACGATCACGAATCCGGCGATGAGGATGTCGTCATCCACGCCCACTTGGTTGCGGACGGAAAGTGCGGCAAGGCGGGTGGAGACCGTCGCGGGGTCCCCATCGTATACTTCGCCCAGAACGATCCCACCCGTATCAGCGGCATCGGTGAGATGCAGCGTGTAGGGACCGGCGGGGAGATCCGTCTGGAGCGCAGCATCCGCGGCGCCATTGCCCAGAGGCGACAAGCCCACGCGCGCAAATCCGGCGGCCAGATCGCTGGCGCCGCTCCAGTTGTTATTCTCCTGCAGCTTTACCGACTGGGCGTTGAACAAGGCG
>MWDT01000387.1 GCA_002070825.1 Verrucomicrobia bacterium ADurb.Bin122 | reverse complement strand
AGGATGCCGTTGAGGAAAAGTGGCGCGGCCTTGTCCAGGGTCTGCTTGAGCGTGAGGCCGGTGCGGTCGAGGGCGTCGGGCTGCATGAGGCCGCGGACTGCGTGTAGCCAGAATTCGGTGGCGAAGGAGATGTCTATCTCCGGGCGCACGAGGCCGGCGTCGTGGCCTTGCTGGAGGAGGCGGCCAAAGACGTAGGGGATGTTTTTTTGCCGGAGCTCCTCGATTTTCTGGTACAGGCCCGGGGCTTCGCGTTGGAGATCGCGGAGCATCAAGGGGCTGATTTTCGAGATGTTGGCTCCGATGACCTCGACGATGGCGCAGAGTTTTTGCGAGAGGGACAGGGCGGGATCGTCGAGGATCTTGTCGAAGCGGCTGCGCATGGCGCGGCCGATGAAGTCGATGATTTGCTCGGCGATGGCGCTTTTGCTCGGGAAGTGGACGTAGAGGGTCTTTTTGCTGACGCCGAGGTCGTGGGCGAGGTCGTCCATCGTGAGCGCGCGCAGGCCGACGCGGAAGAAGCGCTCTTTGGCGGTCGCGAGGATGCGCTGGGCGAGGTGATCTTGCGGAATTTCCATCTTCTGAAACGATGGAAACTGGAAACGTATTTTAAGTTTCCATGGCGATGGAAATCTTTTCGTTCGTTTCTAATATCCTAGCCAAGAGTGGCTAGCGGCGGACGTTTTCCGGAGGCTGGTCAGCAGACCAAGTCGCGGAAATCCATGAAATCGGCGGTGAGGCCGCCGGGCAGCCCCTTGCAGATGACGCTGACGGCGTCGTGCGAGTGGAGCGATTCGAGGTGCGTGCAGGCGACCCAGAAATCGTGGATGCGGCGGTCGCCGGCGAGGCGCGCGTGGACGAGTCGGGCGGCGTCTTCGACGAACTTGATGTGCGCGCCGTTGAGCTCGGCGAAGGCCTGCTCGTCCTCGCGGCGCACCATGACCTGTGTCTCGGTGTGCAACGCTTCGACGCAGTGGGCCTGCAAATCCTCGATGGTGAGGCGGGCCTTGGGCGCGAGCTCGACGAAGAGCCGGGCCTTGCTGCGCTGGCTGTGCGCGATCGCGTACGCGTTGCGCTTGTCGCGGGCGTGTTCGGAGAGCTCGGCGCTGCACGGGCAGGCGGACGAATAGACGAAGTCGAACTGGATGAAGCGGCGGAAGGTGCCGTCGGCCTCCATGCGGCCCTCGTAGGCGACGGCGTAGAATTGGTAGCCTTCGAGGCCGCTGCGCAGCGAGCGCTGCACGATCGGGTAGGAGAACGAAACACGCACGCGGGCCTGGAGCGCCGGGATCTTGCGGCGGTATTGCACGAGCACGCGGCGCAGGGCATCGAGCGAAAAGACGGCGTCCTTGTTCTCGTAGAAAGTGCGGACGATGCGGCTCATGTTGATGCCCTTGAGCCCGGCCTCGACGGAGACGGTGCCGGTGATGCTGGCCTCAAGTGTGCGCACCTCGCTGCCCTTCGTGGCGAAGCGCAGGGGCAACCGGAAATTGGAGACGCCGACCTGCTGGATCGGGCCGGCCAGGCCTGGGATGGGTTCGCCGGTCTCCATCATGTCGGGCAGCGAGTCGCGATAGGCCGGCGTGATCTTCAACTTGGCGTCGTAGCGACGCTGGATGGCAGGCGCCCTCCCCGCGGCGGAGCGGTGAAGGTAGAGCGGAGCGGCGATGTGTTTCTTCATGTTCGTTTTTATTTGGCCCGGAGCGGGGGACGATAACCGCTCGGAAGATCGGACGAGCCTGCGCTTACAACATCCGGGGCCGGGGGCTGTCAAACCTTGTGTCCTGCGTAGTCTCCACGCGGCGGCGACCGGCGGGCAGGCGCGGAGGGATACTTTCCACGTGCGCAGTCGCCGCTGGCGTGCTACAAGCGGAGCCATGCCGCATCGCGCCTTTTCACTCGAAGAAGTGGCAACCTATCTGCACCTCAACGTCCCCGACGTCGAAGAGCTGGTGAAATACCACGAGATCCCGTTCGTGATGCGGGGGGGGCGCGCTGTATTCCAACGTGGCGAGATCGATGCCTGGGCCTCCCAGCGCATCCTCGGTCTGCCGGAGAATCGGCTCGCGATCTACCATCAGAAGACGCTGCGCGGCACGCGCGAGATTTTCGCCGACGGCGCCCTGATCCCGGAGCTGCTGTCGGTGGAGAACATCGAGGCCGAGCTGCCGGCGAAGACCAAGAACTCCGTGATCCGCGAGATGGTGGCGCTGGCGGAGAAAACCGGTCGCGTGTTCGATACGGCGACCCTGCTCGCGAGCGTCGAGGAGCGCGAGGCGCTGTGCTCGACCGCGCTGCCGGGCGGCGTGGCGTTGCTCCACTCGCGGCATCACCAGTCGTACGAGTTTGAAGGCTCGTTCATGGTGCTCGGCCGTACGGTGCAAAAAGTCCCCTACGGCGCGCCCGACGGCTATCCGACGCGCCTGTTTTTCCTGATCTGCTGCGACGATGACCGCTTGCACCTGCACACGCTCGCGCGCCTCTGCCTGATGGCGCAGAAGACGGACATCCTGGAAAAACTCTACACGCTGCCCGACCGCACCTCGATGTACGAGGCGCTGCTCTATTCGGAGCAGACGGTGTTGTTGGGGAAAAAGCCCGAGCCGCCAGCGGCTTGAGG
>MWDT01000386.1 GCA_002070825.1 Verrucomicrobia bacterium ADurb.Bin122 | reverse complement strand
GGGGTTGTTGGGGAAGCAGAGGTAGATCAGGTCCGCCGGGGCCGTGGGCACGGAGGGCACGTAGCCGTTGGCGGCGTTGGAATCGAGGTAGAGGATGCCGTCGTAGCGGCCGTCTTGGTTGGCGCCGGTGCGGCCGGCCATGACGTTGGTGTCCACGTAAACCGGGTAAACGGGGTCGGGGATCGCGAGGCGGACGTCGTTGGCGAAGAGCTCCTGGATGTTGCCGCAGTCGCACTTGGAGCCGTCGGAGACGAAAATCTCGTCGGCATCGACCTGGCAGCCGCGGGCCCGGAAATCGTTTTGAGCGATGGCTTCACGGAGGAAGGCGTAGCCCTGCTCGGGACCGTAGCCCTTGAAGGTCGAGCGCTGGGAGAGTTCGTCGGCGCCGGAGTGGAGTGCCTCGATGCAAACGGGTGGCAGTGGCTCGGTGACGTCGCCGATTCCGAGGCGGATGACGGGCTTTTGCGGGTTGGCCTCCTGGAAGGCGGCGACGCGCTTGGCGATGTCGCTGAAAAGATACGACGCCTTTAGCTTGGTGAAGTTTTCGTTAATGCGGATCATGGCGGGAGACCGGAGGATTGATTTTACGAGTGAAAACTTGAAGTGAGCCGCGGGGACTGGCTTTGTTCAAGCACGGAGCCGTAGCGCTCCGAGACAACGCTTCCCCCTTTCCCCGCATGAAAAAAATCGAGACCGTGGCCGAGCTGCAACGTGAGTGCGCGGCCCTGCGCGCCGCCGGCAGGACAATCGCGTTGGTGGTGACGGGGGGCTCGATCCACGAGGGCCATCTGGCGCTCATCCGCGCGGCGCGCGAGAAGGCCGAGGTCGTCGTGGTCTCCCTTTTTCCCAACCCGCTTCAGTTTGGCGCCAGCGAGGGGTTCGCGCACTATCCGCGCACGACCGAGGGCGACGTGGCCCGGTGCGAGGAGGCCGGCGTGGATCTCGCATTTCTGCCCGCGCAGGAGGAGATGTACCCGCGCACCTTCTCGACCTTCGTGGTCGAGGAAACGATTTCCAAACGCCTCTGCGGCATCTCGCGCCCCACGCATTTCCGAGGGGTGACGACCGTGATGGTCAAGTTGATCAACATCGTGCGCCCGGACGTGCTTGTGATGGGGCAGAAGGATGCACAGCAGGTCGCCGTGATGCGCAAGATCATCGCCGATTTGAACATGAGCGTCGAGGTGGTGAAGGTGCCGATCGTGCGCGATGCCGACGGCCTGGCGTGCCATGTGCGCAACGCCACCCTGACTGCGAGTGGGCGCAAAGAGGCGCAGGCAATCTCCCTGTCGCTCGTCCGCGCCCAGGAGATGGCCGCCTCCGGCGTGCGCAGTACCGATCGCATCATTGCCGAGGTCACGCACATCCTCGGGCAGCAGCGCCGGGTGCGCGTGATCTATGTGGCGATCGTCGATCGGACCACGATGGAGACGGTCCGCGAAGTCGTGCCCGGCGAGGCGCTCCTGATGATCGCCGCGTGGCTCGATGAGGTCCGTCTGACCGACAACGCGCTGCTCTGAGCGCGTACGTCGCGAGCGAGCACCGGACGCGGGAGATTTTGCGTTGCCCCGAGGGGGCGCGTGCGGGCATTCGGAGGGGATGCGTTTGGAGAGAATCGCCATCGTCGGATCGGGCGCCATCGGATTGTACTACGGCACACAGCTCGCGCTCGCGGGCTCGGACGTGCGTTTCCTGCTGCGGCGGGATTTCGAAGCCGTGCAGGCGCATGGCATCACGGTGCGCGTCGGCGACCGCGTGCAGTCGATCCCGGCAGACCGCGTCGGCGCCTATGCCAGCACTGCCGACATCGGTCCGGTCGATCTCGTGATCGTGACGCTGAAGACGACGGCCAACGCGCAGCTGGCCTCGCTGATCCCGCCGCTGCTCGGCCCGGAGACGGCGGTGCTCACGTTGCAAAACGGACTCGGCTCCGACGAACTGCTGGCGCGCCTCTGCGGTGCCGAGCGCGTTTTCAGCGGCTTATCCTTCATCGCGAGCAACCGCGTGGGGCCCGGCGAGGTCGCCTGCTTTTATCCCGGCACGATCACGCTCGGCGAGTTTGGCTGCGCGGCCTCGGAGCGCGCGCAGGCACTCGGGGCGCTGTGGACGCGCGCCGGCGTGAAATGTCATGTGGTGGACAACGTCGCCGAGGCGCGCTGGCGGAAGCTGATCTGGAATGTGCCTTTCAATGGCCTGAGCATCGCGACCGGCGGGCTCACTACGGATCGCATCCTCGCCGACGCCGGACTGGCGGCCGAGGTGCGAGCATTGATGGACGAGGTCACCGTCGCGGCGCATGCCATGGGACTCGAAATTCCAGAGAGTTTCATCCGCGGCCAGCTCGATGTGACGCCGTCGCTCGGTGCATACAAACCGTCGAGCTTGCTCGACTGGCAGGCGGGGCGGGAGGTCGAGGTGGAGGCGATCTGGGGCGAACCGCTGCGGCGTGCGCAGGCCGCGGGGGCGCCGGCGCCACGGCTGTCGTTGCTCTATTCGCTGCTACGCCAGCTCACGTCGGGTGGACCGGCGGCCTGATGCGGCTTCCTCGTCGCGCGGTTATTCCACCGGCTTCACGGGTAGGTCGCCGTCGGCGAACTGCGCGGTGAGCGTTTGATTGGCCGGGACGGCGGCGC
>MWDT01000385.1 GCA_002070825.1 Verrucomicrobia bacterium ADurb.Bin122 | reverse complement strand
AGCGACCGGATCGACGTGGTTCGCTATGGACTGGACGATGAGCTGTTGAAATTGAAGGATCAGCAAAAATGAACATAACCGCCGAACAGAATTACGAAGGAGATGGATATGTCTCTTGAAATTGTCAGAGGAACGATACGAAACAACGTTGCAATCCAGTCGCTGATTGCGGCGCTAAAAAATATCGGTGCGCAAGGCACTTTGTACGCAGGCTACCCAATTATTGCCTCAGCGGACTCAAGTCATACGATTGAAGCACTTCTGGTTTCACAAGCGTATTGACTCGTAGCGTTCAATTGTCCAAACCAGCAAGATCAAATTGATACCGTCAAAGACGCCCAAGACCAGATATTTTATCTAATCGAAGGGAATCTCAAAAAACACGAAACCCTAAGAAAGGGCAGGAATCTCGCTTTTTCTCCGAATGTTGTTTCCTTTTACCCAACCGATCACAACATCCCGGAAAGCGTTGACCAATACCGGTTTGCAGGGCCAGGGTCTTTGGGCGATGTGCTTGCGATGTGTTCTGGAGTTGAGCCTGATTATTTCCGCCCCTTATGCGCTGCCGTTCAGCGGGTCACAACCCCGCCAGCCAGCGGCCAGTGCAACACTGGGGGCATCGGGGTCAGCCCTTGTCTGCGTGCTCGTAGAACGGCACATGCAACTGTTCGGGCTATGACAGATGGGCCGGCGCGGCTGACTTAAAAAACGACCTCTGCGGCGCAAGTCCGCAGGGCTGTTCCAGATATTCCCCTTTTGGGTACAGCCCTTCGATCAGGCCTCTTCGAAGAGCGGCACGCAGCGGAAGGCCTCGCCGTCGAAAAGGCCTTTGTCGGTGAGCTTCAGGCTGGGGATGACCGAGAGCGCGAGGAAGGAGAGTGTCATGAAGGGCGCCGAAAGGGGCGAGCCCAGGATCTTCGCGAGGCGGTCGCAGTCCGAGTAAGCCTTGGCCACCCGCTCGGCCGGTTCGGTGGAGATTAGGCCGGCCAGCGGCAGCGGCAGGGAGGTGAGGATCTTGCGGTTGCTGTCGGCGACGGCCAGGCCGCCGCGATGGTAGACGACCTCGTTGATCGCGGCCGCCAGGGCATCGTCCGAGGCGCCGATCGCGATCACGTGGTGCGAGTCGTGTGCGACGCTGGTGGCGAGCGCGCCGCGCCGCAGGCCGAACCCTTTGACGAAGCCGACCGCAGGGGTGGCGGGGGCGTAGCGGTTGCAGACGACGAGTTTCGCGAGGTCGCGTTCGGGATCGGCAACGACCGCGCCTTGGCTGACGCTGGGCGTCTCGAACAGGTGGGCGGTGATGAGTTCGCCGTCGCGGACCCCGATGACGCGCACGCGGTGTCCGGGCCGAGTCGGGACGCGCAGCGCCTCGGCGGTGACCGGGCGCGCCGCGAAGTTATTTTCGACGCGCGGTTCGCCGGCGGGCAGCAGCGAGACGCCGTCGCGGGCGACGCACCGGCCGCGCAGCCAGACCTCGCGCGGCCGGAAGGTGCGCAGGTCGTCGACGATCTGGAAATCCGCGCTGTCGCCGGGCTGGAGCAGTCCCAGCGGGAGGCGGTAGTGGCGCACGGGATTGACGCAGGCCGCCTGCAGGATGGTCTGGAGGGCGAGACCCTGCCGGAAGGCGGTGGCGGCGATGAAGTTGATGTGGTCGCGCAGCAGGTCGTCCGGGTGCTTGTCGTCGCTGCATAGCATGCAGAGTTCCGGGAAGCGCGGCAGCAGGGGCAGGAACGGCTCGAAGCGGCGCGCGGCAGAGCCGTAGCGCACCTGGAGCTTGATGCCGGCCTTGAGCTTTTCGCGCGCCTCTTCGAAGGTCAGGCTCTCGTGGTCGGTCGTGATGCCGGCGGCGGCGTAGACGCATATGGCGTCGCCGCAGAGGCCGGGCGCGTGGCCGTCGATCGGCAGGCCGCGCTGGCGCGCGGCGTCGAGCTTGGCGCGGACGTCGGGATCGTTGCCGAGCACGCCCGGCACGTTCATCATCTCGGCGAGGTGCGTGATGCCGGGCAGGTCGAGCAGGCGGGCGACCGCCTCGGGGCCCAGCTCGGCGCCGGCGGTTTCGAAGGGGGTGGCCGGGACGCAGGAGGGGACGCCGAAGCCGAAGACAAAGGGGGTCTGGCGGGCGAGTTCCAGCATCAGCGCCACGCCGCGCTCGCCCAGCACGTTGGCGATCTCGTGGGGGTCGGCCACGGCGGCGAGCGTGCCGTGCACCACGGCGGCGCGCGCGAAGGCGGCGGGGGTGAGCATCGAGCTTTCGATGTGGACATGCGCGTCGACGAAGCCGGGCAGGATGTAGCCTGCGTCCGGATTGGGTTCATGCTCGACGGCGGTGATCGTGCCGTGTTCCGAAAGGATCAGGCGCGCGCCGAAACTGGTTTTCTGGACAGGATCGACCAAGGTGCCCGTGAAGGTCTGCGGCATGGCATGTTCTCCGTTCATTTCCGGTAGCATAACGCAGTCCGCAGCAAGCGGCAACCGAATACGGGTGCGATTCAGATTCGACAGATTACCGAAGTGATCAAAAACAGCGTGGGCGCACCTGCACGGTGAACGGCGGAGGGCTTGACGTTTAAGGGGCAGAAGTGCGCCACGGCTTGTCCCCCCCCCCTTGTGATGCGGTGTCGAAGCCGCTGGAATCCGTC
>MWDT01000384.1 GCA_002070825.1 Verrucomicrobia bacterium ADurb.Bin122 | reverse complement strand
GGATGGCGCGGGTGGACCTCCATGCGCGTGGTGCGTTCGTACACCTCGCGGATGGCGTTGATGTCGCTGAAGTCGAGCTTCGGGTCGATGCCGTGCGTGTAGAGGTTCATGGCAACCGTGACGATGTCGAGGTTGCCGGTGCGCTCGCCGTTGCCGAAGAGGGTGCCCTCGACGCGGTCTGCGCCGGCGAGCAAGCCGAGCTCGGTGGAGGCGACGCCGGTGCCGCGGTCGTTGTGCGTGTGGAGCGAGACGAGGGTGAGGTCGCGGCGCTTGAGGTGCGTGCACATCCACTCGATCTGGTCGGCGTGGACGTTGGGCGTGGCGTACTCGACCGTGGCGGGCAAGTTGAGGATGATCTTGTTGTCGGGCGTGGGCAGCCAGACGTCGGTGACGGCCTCGCAGATCTCCAAGGCGAAATCGAGCTCGGTGCTCGTGAAGCTCTCGGGCGAGTACTCCAATCGGATGCGCGAGCCGGCGGCGACGAGCGGCTGCATCTTGTCCTTCAAGAAGCCGACGGCGTGCGTGGCGATGCCGACGATGTCGGTGCGGGAGGCGCCGAAGACGTACTCGCGCTGCTTGGGCGAGGTGGAGTTATAGAGGTGGAAGATGATGTTTTTGGCACCGGCCAACGCCTCCAACGAGCGCACGATCAAATCCTCGCGGCATTGGCAGAGAATCTGGATAGCGACGTCGTCGGGGATGCGTTTCTCCTCGATCAAGCGGCGGCAGAAATCGAACTCGATCTGGGACGCGGAGGGGAAGCCGACCTCGATCTCCTTGAAGCCGATTTTCACGAGCATCTCGAAGTATTCGAGTTTCTCCTCGACGCTCATGGGCTGGGCGAGGGCTTGGTTGCCGTCGCGCAAATCGACGCTGCACCAGTGCGGTGCGTGCTGGATGGTGCGGCTGGGCCACTGTCGGTTGGGCAACACGACGGGCGGGAAGGCCTGGTACTTGGAAATGGGAGCAGAGTGCATGGAAACGATAATAGCTAAGTTGATGGAGGAAAACTCGCCGTAAATCACGGCGAAACCTGCCTGGCCCGAAGAAGGGGAGGCAGCCTTGCGAAGATTGGACGCACGCCCGACCGCTGCGCGGTCTTGTGGATCGTGCGTCTAGCTAAGTCGCAGGGCTTGCAGCAACGAATGCATCTGTGTCGGGAATAACGGTACGAAGGGGCGCTGAGTCAAGCGGAGTTTCGTGCGCGGCCGGGAGGTGTTTCCACGCCTCGCCCGATGGGACGTCGGGCGAAGTCGCGTGTTGTGGGAGTGGCGGCGATGTGCCGTAGAGATGTCGCACGATCCAATGTCCAACGCATCCACACAGGTTTCTCCAGGGGCCCCGACGGTTGTCGGGGGTTTGTCCACGCATGCCATGAAGACAGTGGCGGTGCTGGGCTCGGGCCACTTTATTGTGGATCTGTGCCAGGGGGTGTTGCCGCTGACTTTGCCGTTTCTGCTGACGCGGTTGAGGCTGGACTACATGCAGGCGTCGTTGGTGGTTTCGACGGCGTATGTGACCTCGTCGATCACACAGCCGGCCTTTGGACTGTTGCGCTGGCCTTGGGGGCGGCGGGCAACGCTGTGGCTGGGCGTGCCGCTGGCGTGTGCGGGGCTGGCCGCGATCATGGTGGCCGATTCGTATGCGGCGTTGCTGGTGGCGGTGGTGGTGAGCAGCGCCGGGACGGCGATGTTTCATCCAGAGGCGGTATCACAGGCGCACTTGGCCGGGGGCACTCAGGGCGCCAAGAGCATGTCGTTTTTTGTGATGTGTGGGAGCATCGGGTTTACCTCGGGGGCGATGATTTTTGGTCCGTTGCTGGCGGCGTACGGGCTGGGCTCGCTGGGATGGTTGCTTGTGCCTGGCCTGCTTTTCCCGTGGTTGTTGCGGATGCGGCCGGGTGGGGCGGCGGGCCCGCGTGTGCAGGTGGCCAGCCGGGTGGCGGCTGGGGAGATCGCCCGGCGCATGGGCATCCCCGTGGCGGTGGCGGCGCTACGGCAGTGTGCGATGGCGGGGCTGATCGCCCTGCTGCCGCTCTATTTTACGGTGCATTTGCGGCAGCCGGCACAGGTGGGCGGATGGATGATGTTTGCCCTCCAGTTGGGGAGTAATCTCGGCATGTTCGCCTATGGATTCATGGAGCCGAGGTTTGGGCGCGGGACCTTGCTCAGAGTGGGGCTGTTGGTGTCGGTGCCGTTGCTTTTGGTGTTTCCCTACACAACGGGGATGGTGACCGCGGGATTGCTGCTGCTGGCGGGCATCGGCTTGGCGTTGCCGGTGATGGCGATCGCGCTATTGGGGCAGGTGGTGATGCCGGAGAATCGGGCACTGGCGGCGTCGTTGATCCTTGGGCTTGGGATCGGGCTTGGCGGAATCACCAGCGGGCTGCTGGGGCGCGTGGCGGACCACTGGGGAATCGTGGTGGCACTGCAACTGGCGGGGCTGCTCCCCCTGGGGGCGGCGGCTTTGAGCCTGCGTTTGCCGAAGGGGCTGTGAGGGGGCTGCTGTTTATGCGAGTGGGTATTCGCGAAGGCGTGTGTGGAGGGCTCCGGTGGGCGTGAGCTGACTGGTGTAGAGGCCGAAGCTCGTGGCCCGGAATGGCGGGCCCTCCCATTCGCGGTGCCGGCGCAGCCACTCGGCGGCAAAG
>MWDT01000383.1 GCA_002070825.1 Verrucomicrobia bacterium ADurb.Bin122 | reverse complement strand
GATGATCGGCAACTTCCAGGACGGCTCCATGCCGGGCAAGATCCAGTTCGGCTCCGGCTGGTGGTTCCTCGATCAGCAGGAGGGCATGGAGTGGCAGCTCAACGCGCTCTCGCAGCTCGGCCTGCTCAGCCGCTTCGTGGGCATGCTCACCGATTCTCGCAGCTTCCTGAGCTACGTGCGCCACGAGTATTTCCGCCGCATCTTGTGCAACCTGCTCGGCGCCGATATCGAGGCCGGCCTCATCCCGGCCGATGAGAAGATGCTCGGCGCGATGGTCGAGGATATCTGCTATCACAACGCCGCGCGCTACTTTGGCTTGGAGCTCGGCCGGTTCTAAACAGAGCGGGCCGCCCCGTGTGGCGAGGCGGCCCGGCTAAAGGCGGTGGAGTTGCGTCCAGACTTATTCGGCGGGCGTTTCGCCTGAGGACGGGGCGTCCTTGGCTTTGGCCTGGGCGAGACGCAGCGAGACCTCGTCGGTGTTTTTCGAGACCTCGGTGATGGTCTTGCTGATGTCGTTTGTCGCCTGGACCTGCTCTTTGACTGAGACGGCGATGGCGTTGGCCGTCTGGTGTACGCCCTCGATCGTGGAGCGGATCTGCGTGATCAACCCGGTGACCTGAGCGACGGTGTCCTGCATTTGTTTCATCTCGACGCTGATTTCGTCGGTGGCGTGGCGCGTCTCGGAGGCGAGGTTTTTGACCTCGCCGGCGACGACCGCGAACCCCTGGCCCTGCTCGCCAGCGTGGGCGGCTTCGATGAGTGCGTTGAGCGCGAGCAGATTGGTCTGGAGCGCGACGTTGTTGATCACTTCGACGACGCGGTCGACTTTGCCTACGGCGACGTTGAGCTCTTCAAGCGTTTTGGTGATCTGCGCCATACCGGTGACCGCATCGCTGGAGATGCTGGCGGCTTCGTTGGTCTGGCCGGAGATTTCCGTCGTGGTGGCGCTGAGCTCCTCGCAGGCGGCGGCGACGCGGCAGACGCTGTCGGCGTTTTCGGCGGCCTGCCCTTGGACGAAGAGGATGTTGGCGTGGTGCTCCTGCATCTTGATGCCGGCCTGGTTGATGATGCTGGCGCTGTGGTGGTAGGCGCCCTTGAGGCCGCGCAGGAGGATGGGGCGGTGGAAACGGTCGTTGCTGCAATGCTCCATTGCGGCCGAGGCCTCGCGGACAAACGAGTCGGCCATGTCGAGGGTGGCGTTGATGGCCTGGCACATCTTGCCGAAATCGGAGCGCGTGCCCATGCCGGTGATGCGGGCTTCGAGGTCGCCGGCGGCGGCGCGGCGGCAGATCTCGGCAACCTCGGAGGTGCGGCTGCGCAGGCGCGGACGAAGCGCGCCAGACACGTTTCAGGAAACTGGCGACGCGGCTCGGGCGTGCCGGGTTTTTCGGGCGCGTGGTCATTTGGTGGCGGCGTCGAGGCGTGTGTGTTGCGAGAGCCCGAAGACGAACTGCTCGTAGTCGAGATTCTGCTGGGCGATCAGGTCGAGGAGGAGGGCATGGCCGGCGGCGGCGGCCTCGCGACGGTTCGAGTATTTCGCCTCTTCTTCGAGCAGGGTGCTGTAGAGCTCTTTCACGCGTGGCAGGGCGTCGGGGTAGGGCACGCGGCGGTTGGAGTGGTAGCCGATCAGCTGGTCGTTGAGGTCGTAGCTGGGCGTGACGTGGGCGAAGACCCAGTAGCCGGCGCCGTCCTTCGAACGGTTGAGCACGTACGCGAAGATCTCCTTTTCCGCCTGCACGGTCTCCCAGAGCAATTTGAAGATGGCTCGCGGCATCGCCGGATGCCGGATGATGTTGTGCGGTGCGCCCAGCAGCTGGCGCTCAGGGTAGCCGGAGACGCGGATGAAGACGTCGTTCACGTAGGTGAGGACGCCACGGAGGTCCGTCTTGCTTACGATGATCTCGTCGTTGGCGAATGTCTTCTCACGGCCGGAAAATGCAGATGATATCATGGGCGCAGGGAGAGGTGCAGAGTGAGTTATAAAATATCGGAGAGATTCGCCCTTCCTGAACTGAAAAGCGGGGCGCACGTCTGAATGCGCGACATGGGATCTCTATAAAGAGAATGGGCTCAATCGCTTTTTAGCTATCGCCAGCGCCTATAAAGAAGCGCGGTCTCCGTAAGTCGTTGGTCGCGAAGAATGGCGCCCGCGGTCGCCTCGTGAAACGCCGAAGGCCGCCAGGCGCATCGGAGCGGGCGCTCCACGGCGTGGCGGCCTTCGGTGGTCTGGCGGGCTTATTCGCGGTCGCGACGGCCGCCGGCGTCTTTCGGGATGATGTTGTCGGTCTTGAGCACGAGCACCGGGGTTTTGTTTTTCACCCAGACCTCGGCTTCTTTGAAGAACTTCGCTGGCACGTTTTCGATGGCTTCGCCGACGGTTTTCGCCGGGTAGAGCCGGCCCTTCTTGCTGGCGTTGAAATCGTAGGCACCGCGGAAGATGCGCTCCAACGTGGTGACCGGGCTTTCGTTGTCGGGGATCTGGAGCACCCAGCCGGCGAAATCTTCCTTGGGGAAGCGGCCTTCGGGGTCGGAGATCAGGATGACGTTCTGCTTCTTGACGGCCTTGGGCTTGTCCTCGTCGGCCTCCTGAGCGGCCTGGGCGAGCAGGTTCATCTCTTCCACGACGGAGCGGAGCAGGGCGGACTCCACC
>MWDT01000382.1 GCA_002070825.1 Verrucomicrobia bacterium ADurb.Bin122 | reverse complement strand
TCAGCGGCGAGTCTGACTCACTCAAACAACACACAAACACCCATGATCAAGAACCTGAAACTCGCCGGCCTGGCCGCGCTGGCGGCGATCCCCGCCTTCGCCGAGGTCAAACTCAACGAAAACTTTTCCACGAGCGGTTACATCGCCGGCTCTTATCGTTATACGGACTTCGATCCGAGCGACTCGGCCGACAAGTTCGACATTGATGCCGCCAAGCTGCTGTTCAACGCGTCGTACAAGCCCGTCTCGGCGACCTTGAGCTTCTACTACGCTCCCAACGCGCCTGAGGATGTCACGGTGCTTGATGCCTTCGTGACCTACGATACCGGCACCGGCGTGACGATCACGGGCGGAAAATTCCTGAGCTATCTCGGCTACGAGGCGTTCGACATCCCCGCGATGTCGCAGATCAGTTACGCCAACGGCGACTTCCTCGCTCCGATCCCGGGCTATCACGATGGCGTGAAGGTCGACTATTCTGACGAGACCTTTGGTGCCGGCGTGGCCGTGCTCGATTCCGTGAGTTCGCCGAATTACCTGCGCGGTGACGGTGAGTTGAAGGACAACGCCGGGTTTGAGGGTTACCTGACCTACAAGGGCGTGAAGGATCTCACGCTGTGGGCCGGGGTCGCCTACGACACCGAGGGCAATCATATGGCGCACTCGAAGGTGACCTACGATTTCTGGGCGAGCTATGTGATGGGGCCCTCCACCTTCGCAGGTGAAATCGCCTACAGCGATGCGGGCTTCGGTGCCAAGGGCTACAACTGGCTCGCGCTGTACAGCTACGCCTTCAGCGAGCAAATCTCCTCAGCCTTCCGCTTGAGCGGCGAAGAGGTGAAGGACGGCCCGGGCTATGTGAAATACACCATCGCCCCCGCCTACAAGCTGACGGACCACCTGTCGGTGCGCGCGGAAGTCTCCTATCAAGACTACTCCGACTACGTGTACGACAGCGCCCTGTTCTTCGGCATCCAAAGCTACTTCACGTTCTAAGTGTCGTAGCCCGGATTATCTGACTTCATTGTTTCGTCTTAGGTTTAACGCCGGCCCGTGCAGGGCCGGCGTTTTTGTGAGGGCACTGCGTCCGCGGATTGCCGATGCGGCGGTCAAGGCACGTGGTGCGGCGTCGCCGAATCTTAACACTCCCGCCACCGTCGTGCGACAAAGTGCGCGGGATCGTGACGTGCAGCCGGAGGCTATTGCGAGAGATCGATGCCGAGGCGCCGGGCGGCCTCGAAATGGGCCGCTGCTTCGGTCCGGTGGCCGAGTTCGTCAAGAATGAGGGCGAGGTGCAGGTGTGCCTGCGCCATGTCTGGGGCGATCCGCAGGGCTTCCTTGAAATGGGTGAGCCCCTCTGAGACGCGGCCGTCCATGACCAGTGCCATGCCGAGCTCGTCGTGGCACTCCGGTGAGGAGGGGGTGATGGCGAGTGCCTGTTTGAAGTGCCGGATGGCGTCGGTCATGCGCCCGGTTTGCGCGTACGTGCGCGCGAGATTGGTATGAGCCTCGGCAAAGGCGGGGTCGAGTTGGATGGCCTGCTCATAGTGGGCGATCGCTTCGCGGTGCCGGTTGGCGGCGCGGAGTGCGTTGCCGAGATTGTTGTGGACTTGAGGCTGGCCGGGGCGGAGGCGGAGCGCCTGTTCGAAGTGGGGGATGGCTTCTCGTGGGCGGCCGGACTTGGCGAGCGCGGTCCCGAGTCGGTTGTGTGTTTCGGCGTGTTGGGGCTCGAGCCGGAGCGCCTGCTCGTAGTGTGGAATGGCTGCGCCGGGCTGGCCTGATTCCTCAATGGCGGAGCCGAGGGCGAGCTCGGCGTCGGGCATCTGGGGATTGGCGCGGAGCGCGTGCTCGTAGTGGGCGATCGCTTCGTCGCGGCGCCCCAGACGGCAGAGCGCGTTGCCCAGATTGTAGTGGGCGTCGGCGGCATCGGGGCGGAGGCGGATGGCCGCCTCGAAATGCTCCGCGGCCTGTGCGAACTGGCCGGAGCGGGCGAGGAGGGTGCCGAGGTTGTTGTGGGCGCGGTCGTTGGTCGGGCACTTGGCGAGGGTGTCGAGCCAGAGGCCCGCTTCGCTCTGGTACTCACGGTTGCGCTGAGCCGTCAGCCCGCCGAGCACGAGGGCCAGGATCAGGAATAGGGGAAGGCTGTAGCGACCTGTGGCCCGTCGGATCAGGCAGGCGATGGCGATGATGACGGCCGCGAGTGGCAGGTACATGCGGTGCTCGACGATCATCTGGACGGAGCTGGGGACGACGCTGGTCGGTGCGAGGATGAGGAGAAACGCGGCGCCGAGAAATCCGGCGACGGGGTGACGACGGAGGGCCCAAAGAGTGCCGACAATGAGCGTGGCGACGATGGCGGCGTAGCCGGCGAGCTCCGCGGGGTGGCGGACCCATTGAGCCGGATAATCAAAGACGAGTGGATGCGGCCAGAGTGCGAGGCGCAGGTAGTGCGGTACGGCTTCGAGCTGGGTGCCCCAGTAGGTCCAGACGGAGGTGCCGACGTCGAAGCCGACGCTGCCGCCGCGGTTCCAACCGGTGCTGGCGACGAGTGCGGCGAGGGGAATCCAGGTGGCGGCGAGTGCGAGGTAGAAGCCGCGTCGCTCGGTCCACGCGCGTCGGAAGTTTCCGGTGACGAACGTGCGGTCGAAGAGGAA
>MWDT01000381.1 GCA_002070825.1 Verrucomicrobia bacterium ADurb.Bin122 | reverse complement strand
GCCCGCGGCAACGGCGACCAGGCCTACCGCTACTACCGCTCCTACATGCCCGCCGCGCAGAACGACCAGGCCGAGGTCCGCGAGATCGAGCCCTACGTTCACTGCCAGAGCACCCACGCCCCCGCCTCGAAGAAGTACGGCAAGTCCCGCGTGCCGTGGCTTTCGGGCACCGCCTCGTGGTCGCACTACACCGCCACGCAGTACATCCTCGGCATCCGGCCCGAGCTCGGCGGCCTGCGCATCGATCCGTGCATCCCGACCACCTGGCCGGGCTTCACGGCCAAGCGCACCTTCCGCGGCAAGGCGCTCGACATCGAGGTGCAGAATCCGTCCGGCGTGAGCCGCGGCGTGAAGTCGCTCACCGTCGATGGCGTCGAGATCGAGGGCAACCTGATCCCCGCCGCCAAGCTGAAGAAGGGCGCCAAGATCGTCGCCATCCTCGGCTAAACGAGTCGTCGTTTCTCAACGTTTCTTCCAAAGCGGCGCGGCTCACCCCGCGTCGCTTTTTTTGCGCCCGGAAACATGGCGAAGGCCTCACGGCCTCCGCTACGGCGGGCAACACGCGTTCGCCCGGCTGAGAGCGCCGTTTGCGGTCCGGGTAGCGGAAGGCGTGCGCCTTTCGCTTCTGGTTTCGTGAGGCTTTGCTTCTCGCGTTGGGACGAATGCCTGTGTCGCAGACCGAAGGCCTCGCGGCCTCCACTACGGGCAACGAGGTCTGCGTGTTGTTTTCCCTAAGTAATTCGCTGTTTGGCCGCATGTGCGAGTTGGTACGCCTGATGCCGCAAGCGGCTGGACAAGCCCCGGAGCGTTTGGCCAACGTGGACCGTTTGTGCCCGCTTCCCGTCTTTCCCATGAGCCACACCTCCACACCCACCAAACAAGGTAATCCCGCTGTCGTCGGCCTCGCCGGCTTCGGCCTCACTACGCTGATGCTTCAGTTCCACAATGTGGGCTGGGCCGGCCTCGGGCCCGTCATCTGGCTCGGCATCGTCTTCGGCGGCGCTGCACAGTTGATCGCCGGACTCCAGGAAAAGGCGACGGGCAACAATTTCGGCTACTGCGCCTTCACCTCCTACGGCGCCTTCTGGATCAGCCTCGCGCTGATGCTGCTCGGCAACCATTTCGGCATCTTCAAGGCCTCGCACCACGATGTCGGCTGGTTCCTCGTGGGCTGGACGCTTTTCACGGCGATCCTCTGGGTCGGCGCACTGCGCATCCACGGTGCGATGGCGTGGACGTTTACGCTCCTGCTGGTCGGCTTCATCCTGCTCGATGTCGCGCATTTCTGCTCCGAGGAGCTGGCCCCCACGGTCACCAAGATCGCGGGCTACGAGCTGATGGCCTGCGCGCTGGCCGCCTGGTACATGATGGGCCGCATCATCATCAACGACACCTACGGCCGCGAGGTGCTTCCCGCCGGCCAGCCCTGGATCAAGGGCTGAGCCCCACGCACTCCGCCTCCCTTTTCTCTGCCCACGCCGGCGACCTCCTGCGGCCGCCGGCTTTTTTGTGCCCCCACGCGGAGCCAGTGCCCCGTTTCAAAAGATCGTGCCTCCTGTCCGCCGCACGTCCCGCGACACGGGCGAAAGGCCGTCTCGTCCGACGCTCCTGCTTTTGCCGGCGAGAACCGCCGGAGGAGCTGTTTTTCGGCCCAACCCCGTGCTCTTTCCCCGCCCGGCCGGTGCCCCCGCCCGTTTTCACAAACTCTGCGACTTACGCAGCCATTTTCAGCCTGTCCCTGCTACGAGCCCTGGGTTGCGGGGAAAGGGCGCAGCAAGACTGCGCCCCTACAAATCAGGGAGCGAAATGGCGGGGCGAGGCGTGGTTTGCGCGGCAGAAGATGCGCGTGGTGGGCCGTCGTAGCGCAGACTTCCAGTCTGCTCCGGAATGCAGGTTGGAAGCCTGCGCTACTTCGAACCTGCGCAATCGCGCAGCGAGCCTGCGCCCCTACGAATTCGTCTGGTGGCCGGATCGGTTGCTCGTGGGCTTTCGTTGAGCTCTTGGTGGCTTGGTGGTGCCATCCTACGGCGCGGCGCAGGGATTGCGCGGGGGATGCGGAAAATGGGATCGCGTCGGGCTCTTCTCGTTGGCTGCATGGCGGCGTTTCCCACACGCAGCCATCCCCTGAATCCCCATGTATCATTTTGCCGTCAATGGAGTGCAGCAAGGGCCCGTCTCCGAGGCCGAGCTTTTGTCGAAAATCGCCCGTGGCGAGGTGTCCGCTTCGGATCTTTGCTGGAGCGCCGGGTGGCCGCAGTGGAGGCGCGTTGGCGAGGTGTTTCCTTCGAGCGCGGGGGCGGTGCCTCCGGTGTTGCCGCCGGAGCAGCAATTGCGCGCGGAGGTCGTGCCTGTCGGAAAGCCGAAGCGGTCGGGGCTGGCGGTGGTGAGTCTGATCTGCGGCATCTGCACGCTCCTGCTCTTTCCGTTGTTTTTCCTCTTCATGATCCCGGCGATCGTGTGCGGGCATGTGGCACAGGCGCGGATCAAGCAGGCGAAGGGTGCGTTGATGGGCGGCGGCATGGCGCTGGCCGGATTGATCATGGGCTACTCGGGTATCGTGATGGTGCCTGTGGTGGGCCTGGTGGCGGCGGAAGCTGCAGCCAAGGCGGAGCGGGAGCGGCAGGCCGCGGCAGCGGCCAGAGCCGAGCAGGAGCGTT
>MWDT01000380.1 GCA_002070825.1 Verrucomicrobia bacterium ADurb.Bin122 | reverse complement strand
CGCATAGCGGGCGAGAATGTCGGGGTTCATCGCCAGCGCGGGCCGGAACTCCGCGAGCTTCACCGGCTGGCGCAGCCCGAGCAGCTCCACACCGTGGCGGAGCACGTCGAGCGTGCCGCGGGTGTCGAGCTGTTCGCGCAGGCGGGCAAGCAGCGTCTCGCCGACGGCGGGGCCGTGGTTCTTGGCGAGAGTTTCCCATGCCTGCGGCTGCGATTCTTGCACCCAGGCGAGCACGTCGGCGGGAAAGAGCGCGCGGGCGCGGTCGTAGCAGGCGGCATCGCCCTCCGCATGGAGCCAGCCGTGCGCGGCGAGATGCGCGCAGATCTCGTTCTCGAAACTGATCTCCTTGTGGGGGCTGCTCATGGGGCGAAGCGATAGCGCATCGGACGATTACGGGGAAAGGTCTGACGGAGCTCCGATGGTTGGTCCGCTTTCCCGAGGGCGGATCGGTCGATTCTCATGAATTGTCGGTCGATTATCGGTCGATTGGGAAGATCGCGGGCCGGTTGCCAGGTAGCAGATTCCCGCGCTCCGGTAGTAGATTGGTAGTACTTTCATCATCGCCCGGCTTTGAGGACATAGCGGGCGCCGCGCCCTTTCCCGGTGGGATCCAGCAGTCCCAAGCTGGTCAGTCCGGCCAAATCCCTTTGGACGGTGAGAAGCGCGACACCGAATTTCTTCCGGCACCAACCGCTGGTGACAGTGCCACTTTTCTGGACCTCGATGAGGATCTTCTTCTGCCGTTCGTTGAGCTGCGCCTCCACCGCTGGCGTGATCGGGCCGCTCGCGCCCGCCGGCACTGTTAACCTCTCGTAGTTCCCGGCCGGACCGGGTAGCGTCACCACGAAGAAGCCGTCCTGCTGGCCGAGCGTCGGCGCCTCCAGCCCATGGTTGAGCATCGCCTCCCGCATGCGGGCGAACCCGCTGCCTCGCTGCTCCATCAGCCCCAGCGTCGCCAGTGTTTGGGCGATCAGCGGATTGCGCGAACAGGGGATGTAGCCGCCCTTGCGCAGCTTCGCCAAGGTCAGCGGCTGCGGCGGATAGCCGGGGTTGGCGATCTCCACCCGGTCGCTGTACACGCGCACGAGGACTTTGCGCGCGCGGTCGTCGTAGGTGCGATGCGCCACGGCGTTGACCAACGCCTCGCGCAGGGCCGCCACCGGGTACTCGTCGAGCCGTAGGTTGTTGAGCCCGACCACGCGCCGCGGGTGAAAAGTATGGTCGTCGATGAACTTGAGCACCTGCTCCAACGCGTGCGGCAACGGGGCGTTGATCGTCGCCTGACCCTTGGGACGCCCGCCGATCCGCACATCGTCGTAGGCATCGACCAGGATCTCGCACTGCGGGAAACGATCCGCCGGGCGCTCCCCGAACAGCAGATATGCCGCCACCGTGGGATGGAACAAATCCGCTCCGCCACCCCGGACCGCCAAGCCGCGCGACACCAGGGCCTGGCCGTCGTTGCGCCACAACTGCTCCACCTGGTTCTTCGCGGTCGCGTGATTGAACTTCGCCACCAGTTCCTCGGTCAGCGCGTCGACCAAAACACCAGCCAGCACTCCCGCCTCGAACGCGGACGCCGCCTCGATCTGATGATGGCCCTCGGCCACCTCGGCCGGCGTAGCCTTGAGGTTGAACTCTTCCGCCAACGCGCGGCGGAGGGCGTCGAGCATTGCCGGCTTCAGATCCTCGCGATCATGAAAGCGCACGTACTTGAACCCGTCCTGCCTCGCTTCGGCGATCAACGCGCGCATGCCCTCCGACCGCGTCTCGTCCTTGTGGCCTTTGATGAAGACGATGGTGGGCAACTTCAGGCGCTGCGCCTCCCGGTATTCGAGGTGCGTGGCCGAGAGTTCGCCGTCGGGCTGGCCGTACTCGTTGGCAACCATCAGGACGTACAGGTGGCAGCCGCGCAATGTGGTGAGGTAGCCGCGCGCGGCCGGCCGCGCCGCCGGCGGCTCCTTCTCGAACAGCACCGGCACGCAGTGCTGGAGCAAAAATGGATCTGTCGCGATCAGACCTGCCACCGCCGCCCGCTCAAGTTCCAGCTCTTTCTGGACGGAGCTGATGAAGATGCGCAGCGGGGCCATGGGTGGGCAGGGTTCGTCTCGAACTTGTCGGGTGGCACCGCCCGATGCGAGCGCGGAGTGAGGGACCAACGACGAAGGAGCGCCACTTTTCAAGTGGCGTGCTCGGACCGCCGCTTGGAAAGCGGCTTTCCTCACTCCGCCGCCTTCGCACGCTCGCTCTCCCACAGCGTATACTCTTCCGCTCGCAGCTTCGCTTTTGTCGGATTGTTGCGGATGTACCGGAGCACACGGCCCAAGTGAGCCTCGTCGCGCACGAGCCGATCGAAGTAGTCGCGTTGCCAGAGCGGGTCGGACCGGCGCGCCGCTTGATTGATGACCCGTGCGGAGTGGCGCTTCCAGCTGGAGATGACCTTTTCCAGCGCCCACTCTGGATGCAGCGTGAAACAGGCGTGCACATGGTTTGGCATGAGCACCCAGGCCAGCAGTCGATAGCGGTTCCCTTCGAAAAAGGTCAGCGCCTCCGCCAGCCGGACGCGAATCTCGGGATCGCGCAGGAGACATGAGCCGTGGCCGGCGTCGAGCCAACCATCGAGACGCGCCGAAAAGAGGCGGTGGTACTCCTGTTCCTCCGCAGGC
>MWDT01000379.1 GCA_002070825.1 Verrucomicrobia bacterium ADurb.Bin122 | reverse complement strand
AAGGCGCGGCAGAAGATCGAGCCCGAGCTCAAGGAGCTGGCCAAGCGCACGAAGGCCGCGGCCGAAGCCAAGGCCTGAGGCGGCGCACGCGGCCCCGCCGGCCGGGTGGCCGGTCAGGCTTGCGTGTGGTCGGCGAGCACGTCGTGGACAAACACGAGGAGTTGCTCTGCGGAGAAGGGCTTGGGCAAAAAGGCGTCGGCGATGACACCGGTGGGCGGGCGGTTGACGGACTCCTCACTGGTGAGGCCGCTGATGGCGATGACCTTGATGTCCGCGCGGAGGCTGCGGATCATGCGGATGAGCTCGGCGCCGCTCATGCTGGGCATGAGGAAATCGGTGACGACGAGGGCGATTTCGTTGGCCTGATTTCGGAAGAGGGAGAGTGCCTGTTGTCCGCTTTCGGCGGTGATGACGCGGTAATTGTGCGCGACGAGGAGGTCCTGGCAGATGTGGCGCATGGCGAACTCGTCGTCGACGACGAGGATGAGCTCGTCGTTGCCGCGCGGTAGCGTGGGCGGGAGGACGGGGGTGTCGACTTCGGTGGAGTCGAGGGCGGGGAGGAAGACGTCGAAGCGCGTGCCTTTGCCGACGGTGCTTTCGACCTGCATGAAGCCGGAGTGTTGGCGGACGATGCTCAGGGCGGTGCAGAGGCCGAGGCCGGTGCCTTTGTCGGGGGCTTTGGTGGAGAAGAAGGGGGTGAAGAGCTTCGCCAGAAGCTCGGGCGGGATGCCGGAGCCGGAGTCGATGATGGACCACTTGACGTAGCGGCCGGGGCGGGCGTCGGGGGTCTTGGGAAGGGCCGGGGCGTCGAGTTCGACGTTGTCGGCTTTGAGGACGAGGGTGCCGCCGTCGGGCATGGCGTCGCGGGCGTTGACGCAGAGATTGAGGAGGACCTGGTGGAGTTGGGTGGTATCGGCTTCGACCATCCAGAGGCTGCGGGGAAAATCGGTCTCGATGGTGATGGCCCTGGGGAAGGTTTCCTGGGAAATCTCGGCGATTTCCTTGAGGAGGTGGCGGGTCTGGACGGGGGCCTTTTCGGCGCGGAGGCCGCGGGAGAAGGTGAGGATCTGGCGGACGATCTGGGCGCCGCGGTTGGCACTGGCCTCCATGGTATCGAGGAGGTGGAGGCTTTGGGCGTCGGTGACGCGGAGCCGGATGATCGGGAGTGCGAGGAGGATGGGGGAGAGGATGTTGTTGAGATCGTGGGCGACGCCACCGGCGAGGATGCCGAGGCTTTCGAGGCGTTGGGCGCGGAGGAATTGTTCTTCGAGTTGTTTGCGCTCGGTGATGTCGAAGTAGAAGGCGAGGATGGCCTGGGGAGCGCCCTGGGGGTCGCGGACGGGGGTGAAACGGGCGTTAACGGTGATGGGGGTGCCCTGCTTGGTGACGTAGTGTTGCTCCGACTCCCAGGTGTCTTCGGCTTTGGAGGCTTTTTCGAGGGTCTCTTTGAGAGCGAGCTCGCGGGTGAAGAGTTGGGAGCCGGGTTTGCCGATGGCCTCATAGGCGGACCATCCGTAGAGGCGCTCGGCGCCGCGGTTCCAGTAGCGGACGATGCCGTCGAAACTCCAGATGACGATGGCTTCGTGGGAGAGGTCGATGATGTTGGCCTGGTCGCGGACGCGGTCTTCGGTGGCGCGTTGGGCGGTGATGTCGGTGAACGACATGACAACGCACTCGGGGCGGCCTTGGGGATCGGCCATGCAGGGGCGTACGTGGGCGGCGATCCAGGAGATGGTGCCGTCGGGGCGGTGCAGTCCGAGGACATCGCAATTTTGCGGCAGGCCGGTGCGGATGCAGCGCAGGAGGGGCTGTTCGTCCTCCGGCAGGGCGGAGCCGTCGGGGCGTGATGGGTGCCAGATGGGGAGCTCGGCGCTGTGATCGAGGATGCGGGTGCGCGGGGTGGCGAGAATCTGTGCGGCGCTGTCGTTGCAGGCGACGACCGACATGGTTTTGACGTCGATGAGGATGATGCCTTCGGCGAGGGCGCTGATCACGGAGCGGTAGCGCTCTTCGCTGAGGCGGAGGGACTCTTCGACGCTTTGTCGCTCGGCGATCTCTTTGACCTTGTCGTCGAGGGTGCCTTGGAGGCGGTGGGAGAGTTTTTCGAGTTCCTCGACTTTTTCTTCGAGCTTATGGACGAGGCGTTCGTTGTAGCTCTTCAGGTAGGTGTTTTCGTCGGGGACTTGTGGGATGGCCGCCGGTGGTGGTTGGGCCATCGGATCGACGAGCTCGCGAAACGTGGCCGAGAGGACATCGGGATCGAGAGGTTTGACGAGGTAGCGGGTGGCGCCGAGCTGGCGTGCGAGCTCCATGTCTTCTTTTTCAGTGTAGCTACCGGTGTAAAAGACGAAGGGGATGCGTTGCCATTGGGGGTTCTGGTGGACTTGGCGGCAGAATTGGAATCCATCCATCCGGGGCATGAGGACGTCGGAAATGATGAGATCGACCTGTTGCTGCGCCAGTCGTTCAAGGGCTTCGACTCCGTTGCGTGCGGAGAGCGTTTCGAATCCCGCCGAGCGCAGGATCATATCCAAGAGGTAGGTGTTCTCGTCTTTGTCGTCGACAATGAGGGCTTTCATGGCGGGTCAATGGGGTAAGCGCCCCGGGGGCGCATGTGTGTGAGTAGATTTCGGTACAGAAGGTTCTCGGGTTTATGGGTTTCTTCGACCCGGAA
>MWDT01000378.1 GCA_002070825.1 Verrucomicrobia bacterium ADurb.Bin122 | reverse complement strand
CCTGCATGAAGACGCGTACCTCGGCGCGGGCCTTTCGCACTTTCTCGAACACATGCTGTTCAAGGGCACGGAGCGACGCGCCGGTCGCGAGATCAGCGCGACGGTCCAGTCGCATGGCGGCTACATCAACGCCTACACGACCTTCGACCGTACGGTGTACTACATCGACCTGCCCTCGGAGCATGTCTCCGTCGCCATCGACCTGCTCGCCGACGCCACGTTGCACTCGACCCTGCCCGCCGATGAGGTCGCGCGTGAACGCGACGTGATCCTGCGCGAGATCGCGATGACGCATGACGACCCCGATCAATGTCTCGGCGAAGCCCTGTTTGCGACGGCGTTTCGGGCGCATCCGTACCGCCATCCGATCATCGGGCACCGCGATGTGTTTGCCGCCGTCACGCGTGAAGCGCTACACGCCTACTACAAGGCCCGCTACGTGCCCAACAACCTCGTGGTCGTCGTCGTGGGCGATGTCGATCCGGCCAGCGTGCGTGCGCAGGTGGAGCAACATTTCGGTACCGCCACGCGCCAACGACTCGCGCCGGTTTGGGTGCCCGAGGAACCGCTGCCGCTTGCCCCACGGGAACGCCACCTCTTCGAAGACGTCGAGCTGACGCGTGCCGGGCTGGCCTGGCAGATCCCCGGGCTCACGCATCCCGATGCGCCCGTGCTCGATTTGCTGGCCTCCATTCTGGGGGCAGGCGACAGCTCCATCCTCTGGCAGGAAATCCGCGAGAAGGCGCGCTTGGTGCACAGCATCGATGCGTGCAGCTGGAATCCGGGCAGCGTCGGCCTGTTTTATCTCTCATTCACCTGTGAACCTTCGAAACGGGAGAAGGCCACGGCTGCGATCCATCGTGTGTTGGCGAGGTGCGCTCAGTGCGGGTTCACGCCTGCGCAGATCAAGAAGGCGATCCGTCAGATGGTCGTCAGCGAGATCAACACTCGAAAAACGATGTCGGGCCAGGCCTCGCGCCTCGGCGCGGCGGAAGTGGTCGTGGGCGATCTCGGTTTTTCGCGCAACTATTTCGACCGCTTGCGCAACGTCACCGGCACGGAGCTGCGCCGCGTGTTGCGCGCGTATCTGACCGACTCGCGTCTGACGTCGGTGTCGCTCAGCCCGAAGGCGGCCGCCCCGGCGGTGCCAGCGGTGGTGACCAGTGGGGAAACACGGGGTGATTTCGAGGAGATCCGCCTGCCCAATGGCGCCCGGCTCCTGCTGCAGCACGATGCGCGGCTGCCGAATCTCCACTTGCGGCTGCTCTGTCAGGGCGGACCGTTGTTTGAGGTGCCGGGCAAGCGAGGAGCGACCTCCCTGCTGGCGACGATGCTCACCAAGGACACGCGCCGGCACAGCGCGGCGGCGGTGGCCCAGCGCATTGAGGCGCTTGGCGGATCCTTCTACCCGTTTTCCGGAAACAATTCTGTCGGGCTGGCGGTCGAGGTGCTGCCTTCCGACGCGCTTTGCGGACTGGAGGTTTTGAGCGAGGCTGTGCTGGAGCCGGCCTTCAAGGCGGCGACGCTCGAAATCGAGCGCGAGGCGCAGGTCGCCGGGCTGCAACAGGACGCCGACGATGTGGTGACCTTCGGCCGGAAGCGCCTTCGCGAGCGCTTTTTTGGCGCCTATCCGCTGGCCATCGACGCGCAGGGCGACATCGCCGGCGTCCAAGCGATCACGCGTGGCGACCTCGTCGAAATGCACCGGCGGATCGTCACGGCGTCGAATGTCGTGCTGGCGGTGGCCGGCGACTTTTCGGCGAAGACCTTTGTGCCGAAGCTGCGCGCATTTCTCGGCAAACTGCGCCGGGGGGCCTCGCCTGCGGCGGCGGAGGTTTTCGCCGGACCGGCGGAGGTCGGCGACTTTGTGGAGACGCAGCCGCGCGAGCAGGCGGTCGTTTTCCAGGCGTTTGCCGGACCGGTGCTGCTGGCTGACGATTTTTACGTGGGCGAAGTGGCCGACGAATTGTTCAGCGGCATGGCGTCGCGCCTGTTTGAGCGTGTGCGCGAGGAGAAGGGGCTGGCGTATTTTGTGCGCTCGGCGCGTGTGACCGGGCTGGGCTCGGCGATGTTTTATTTCTACGCAGGTACGGCACCGGAAAAGGCCGCCGAGGTGCTGGTGGAGATCGAGGCTGAGATCGCGCGCGTGGAGCGTGGCGAAGTGACGGAGGCCGAGCTGCAGCGCTGCCAGGCGAGGCTCAAGGCCGGGCGCCGGCAGGGCATGCAAACCAATGGATCGCGTGCCATGCAGGCGGGGCTCAACGCTCTGTGCGGACTTCCGATCAATGATTGGAAAAACTACGACGCCCGCATCGATGCAGTCACGATTGGGCAACTGGCGGCGTTTGCCGGGCGGTATTTCACGAAGGAACGGCGCACGCAGCTGGTCGTGCGTCCGTAGGTTTGTGCCGGCCTGCGCCTTTTCGGGTGCGGGGGTTGCTTGTTGCTGGTGGAGACGTTCATTGCGAAACCTGTCTCCGCCCGTGATCTTCTGTGCACACAACCCCAAGCTGTTCCTCAAATGTGTGGCCTGTTTGGTAGGCGTGTGGACTGTGGTCTGGAGCGCATCGCCGGCGTTGGCGCAGGGCGAACTGAGGTTGGCTTCGGACTTTGACGCGCCCCGCTCCACCGCGCAGCTCGATGGATTTGATGATCGGGTCGTGGCAGAGGCGTGTCGGCGAGTC
>MWDT01000377.1 GCA_002070825.1 Verrucomicrobia bacterium ADurb.Bin122 | reverse complement strand
CTGCGCGGTGTAGATGCCCGGCTCCAGCTCCATCATCAACGCGGCGTCTTTCGAATCCGTAGCCAGCGCGCCCATGCCGACGCTCGAAAAGGCGGTCTTCAGCGTGGAGGCGCCGCCCCAGTTGTCGTTGGCGGCGATCAGCGTCCAGGTGCCCGTCGTCGGGTTGAGTTTCCAGAGGCCCAGCGTGGGGTCGGCGAGGTAGCTGGTCACGCCGGGGGCCAGACCGGGGCCGACGGCGCGCACGACGATCTTTTTCGTGCCTTCGCCGGCGATCACAAATCCGGCGATCTGGCTGTCTGCGCCGGCGCCCACCTGGGTGCGCACGGAGAGCGCGGTGAGGCGTTTGGCTTGGTCGGCGAGCGCGGCGTCGTAGGCCTCGGCCAGGGCGATGCCGGTGGTGCCGCCGACGCCGCTGACGTGTGCGGTATAGACGGTCTGGGGCAACGTGGCAGCGAAGGCGGCGTCTTTGGAGGTGGCGTCGAGCGGGCCGGCGCCGAGGCGGGCAAACGTGTCGCGCAGGGTGTCGGCGCCGCCCCAGTTGTCGTTGGAGTCGGCGGGCACGAAGGTGCCGTCTTGCAGCGCGTAGAGCTGGAGCTGCGGGTCGGCCAGCGCGAGGCCGGCCAGGGTGGTGTCGTGTTTGAGCAGGCCGGGACCGACGCCACGCACGAGCATGGGTTTGCCGCCGCCGGCGAAGGCAAAGCCGAGGATGAGCGATTGCTCGCCGGTGCCGACCGCGGCGCGCACGGAGAGCGCGGCGAGCTGGCTCCATTGCACGGTCAACGTGGCGGCGCGGGACGTCACCGCCGGGTGGATGCCATCGGCGACGGTGCAGCGGAATTGCTCGCCGAGCATGAGCATGGCCGGCGTGCGCACGGTGAGGCGCGAGGTGGTCGTGCCGGAGAAGGACGTGCCGTCGGCGAGGTCGGTCCAGGTGGCGCCGCCGTCGGTGGAGCGTTGCCACTGGTAGGCGAGGGAGAGCGGGCTGGAGGCGAGGACTTCGAACGAGGTGGAGGCGCCGGCGTTGGTGGCTGCGGGGGCGGGCTGGATGGTCAGCACCGGCGGGCGGTCCTGCGGCAGGGGTGTGCCGAGGGCGGCGAGTTTCGCCTGCATGGCGGGCGAGAGGGGCTGGACCAGCTCGGCGTTATAGCTGTGCGAGGTCTCGTCGGTGAGCGAGCCGTTGCCGAAGATCCGGTAGGCGCCGATGGCGTAGCCGAGCGAGTCGGCTGCGGGCGACGCGGCGGCGACCTGCGGATCGACGTCGGTGGTGACGATGGAGAGGGTGTTGTCGAGATTACGGCGGAGATCGAAGGTGCGGAACTGCCTGGGGAAATCGCGCAGCGAGGGGCACTCGACCTCCCAGAAGCCGTTTTCCGGATGCGCCGGGTCGGTCGAGGGGTGGGGCGTGACGACGTTGACGTGGCGGTGGCCGGCGATGAGCAGGACGACGTTGGGATAGCGCTGGAGGGTGGCGATCAGCTCGGCGTCGTTCTTGTAGGACGCGGGGAAAAACTGCGGGAGACTTTTCGTGTCGTTGAGGTCCTTTTGCGGGGCGATGGGGATATGGACCGCAAGGATCATGAGTTGGCCGGCGTCCTGGCCTTTTTGGAGTTCGTCGGTGAGCCAGGCGTAGCGCTCGGGATCGACCCAGCCGGAGCCGAAGTAGGCCAGGGTGTTGGTGGGGCCGGAGGATTTACAGGTGTCGTCAAACACGATCACCTTGAGCGGCAGATCGGACTTCGGGGTAAAGGAGTAGCAGGCGGCGGTGTTGCCCGTGGCGGTGCGGTCGAACCCGTGGCCCGCCGGCGCCGAGGTGGTGTTGAAAAACTCGCCGATGTAGCTCGCGGTGAGGGAATCGGGGGTCGTCAGGAGGTGGCGTTTTTCATCGGCGACGACTGTCGGGGGCGTGGTGAAGTTTGCCTCGGGGCCGCCTTTGACCACGTCGCCGTAGGGCGTGGTGCCATCGACGACGCCGACATAGACGCCGGTCGCGTCGGAGTTGCCGGCCTGAAAGAGATTGGGGCCGATGTTGAGCACGGTGCTCGCGACGGGAGCGGCCAGGAGCTTGGCGTTGGGATACATGACGCCCATCCAGAACTGGTCGTGGTTGCCGATGACCTCATACCACGGGATCGAGGGATCGAGCCCGGCGGCCTGAAACGGTTTTTGATAGCCGATGGAGTCGGCGCCGCGGTGATCGCCGGAGCTGGGCTCGATGTACTGGCCGTCCATCACGTCGATGAACCAGCGCAGTTCGTTGAACTGGGAACTGTTGGCCACATCCCCGAGCATGACGCCGAAGTCGAAGGGCGACTGCGCATGCAGGGCGTTGACGGTCCTGACGGCGGCGTCGAGGACCTGGGGCGTGGAAAGCATGACCGGCGAGTAGGCCTGCGAATAGAGGCCGGTCGTCGCGGCGCCGAAGTTGGCGGCCCATCCGAAATAGGGCACCTGCGAGGGCGACTCCTTGTCGGTGATGTGGACATCGCTGAAGGAGAAAAACGAGAGGAGCTGGGCGGCGTTGGGCGAGCCGGTGTAGCCGGCGGGCATGAGGTCGAGCTTGCGGCCCTGATCTTCGCCGGGGGCCAGTTGCCAGGCGCTGTAGCCGAGCTCGCGGTAGAGGGGAACATCGCGCGGATTGGCCACTGGCGTACCCAGTGGCAGTGCGATGGGGCGGATCGTCTGCTGGCG
>MWDT01000376.1 GCA_002070825.1 Verrucomicrobia bacterium ADurb.Bin122 | reverse complement strand
GCCTCCGTCTGGATCGAAATCGCAGGCACGCGGCTAGCGGTTGGTGGGGCCGGAGCCGGGGCGCGGCACGACCGAGCCGCCGGAGATGACCATCTTCATGCCCTCGCCGACGGACATATCGAGTTCGATGACGTCGTTGCGCGGCAGCATGAGCAGAAAGCCGCCGGTGGGGTTGGGCGTGGTGGGCACGAAAACCGTCCAGATTTCCTGGCCGTCGGTGGGGATGCGCGATTGCGGCTCGCCCTGCGTCTTGCTGGTGAGAAACGCGACCGACCACAGGCCTTTTCGCGGGTACTCGATCATCACGACCTTGGAGAACAGGCTGCGGTTGGCCGTGCTGAAGGTGCCGACGATCTGTTTGACGGTGGTGTAGACGGCGTTGAAGCCGGGGATCGTCAGGAAGAACCGCTCGGCGAGATTGCCGAAAAATCGCCCGAGGATGTAACGCGAGAGCCAGCCGAGGCCGGTGATCAGCGCGACGACGAGAAGCGTGGCGAGGATGTTCCAGACGATTTGCAGCCAGCGGTGGTTGCGCAGTTCGTCGGGCACGGAGAGCAGATCGAAGGCCAGGGGCTTGACGGCGCCGCCGATGCTCTCGAACAGCCACGCAAAGACCCACCAGGTGATCGCGAGCGGCGCGAGCAGGAGCAAGCCGGTGAAAAAGGCGTTGCGCAGGGAATCGATGCGGGAGTCGTCAGACATGGAAACGTGCCTGATCAGGTCAGCGTCCGCCCCGGAAATTCCAACCTCAAAACGGGGGGCCGCCCGGTGTGCCCGGCGGCGGGTGTTGTCCACGAATCGGCACGAGTGAGCACGAATGGCGGAGGCGGTCCCGGCAGTTCTGTGTTTGGCGCCGGTTTTTGAGTCTACTCTCCTGCATGGCGCGTGCCTGTCTCGTTGGAGTGTTAAATTGCCGTTTAATAGGGGTTTTAACGCTAAATCTGGTCGACGCCAGCGCTGGCGCGATACCGTTTGGCGCGGATGGCTTCGAGTGGAGCGAACCTACCCCTGGGACGTTTCGTTTCCTCCTCATAGCCAGAATCCCGGGCGCTTACCGCCCGAATCAACCTCAACCCTTAGTAGAATACTCAATGAAACGGTTCCGTACCCTTGCTGCCGGCATCTTCGCGCTGCTGGCTGTTTCGTTCGCCTCTGCTCAAACGATCGTCGTGCTCGCGTCACCCGTGGGGGGGAAGGTCTTGGCCATCGACGCCACCGCCGCCGCCTCCCCCGCCGAACACGTGCCCGTTGTTATGCAGGATTATGTCAACACGCCCAACCAGCGTTGGGTCCTGCACTCCGCCGGGGGTGGCAAATACTATATCTACAACACGGAGGACGGACGCGCTCTCGAGTCGACCTATACGCCCCTCCATGCCGGCGATCTGGACTGGGGGAATATCAACTATATGTGGCGGTTTGGCCCTGCGGTTGCTCCCGCCGGTCGAGTCATCACCAGCGCTTCCACCGGCATGGCCGTCGCTGGCACTGCGGATAGTTGGACAGGTTTGACGGCGGAGAACGCCCCGGTGCTCCAGATCCAGCGAGGCAGTGCGCCCGACAGTAGGTTGGAGAGCTGGTTTGCGATTCCGGTGAACTCGGTGCCGAACTGTCAGAGCCTCTCCGGCTCGGTGTACGAGTCTGAATTATTCGGCGTCAGCGCATGGGGAGTTCGGAATGCCCTCAAGGTGATTGCTTGGATCACGCCTGTTGGGGCCGGCGCCGATTCTGCTTTCTCGGTTGAACTCGTTTTTGGCGGGTTCGGGGACTATTGGACTTGGAGCAGCGGTCCCAATTCGGTTTACCAGCGCTCGGCAGGAGGTTACGACGTCGACGCCTATGCGCTCGGCGCCGATAGCCAATGGCACTATCTCGGCTCGACTCAGTTGCATAGCAATATCATCGCACCGCCGCCGCGGCCGTAACTCGAAAAGCGCGCCGCCGCGGCCACGTTCGCAGCCATTTTTGACGTGGCCGCTGCCGGCGCCCTCCCGATTGCGACCACGTTGCCTCAGCTCGGCGGTCGATGCTTGCTCCGCCGTTGTGATTCTGCGGACGAGCTGATTGGGCCCCGCCGTTTCCATGCGTGTTCAGTCGAACACGCATGGAAACGGCGGGATCAACCTGACAACCCAATCAAAGAGAAACGAGCCACACCGCACGAGGGGTTTTGCGGTGGCTTTGCGGGGTTTTGCGGGGCCTGTCCCCATTGAGTTTCCTCGGCGAGTGGCGTTGCATGATCGCCGGGCTGATCATTTCGGTGACGGCGCTGACTTGCTTCGGTCTCTCCACGGAGGGGTGGATGATCTATGCGCTGATCCCGCTGGGGGCGCTGGCCAACATCGCGCCGCCGGCGTTGCAAGGTCTGGTGTCGCGCCAGGTGCCGGCGACCGAGCAGGGATCGCTACAAGGTACGCTGGCGAGTCTGGGCAGTCTCGCCGGTGTGATCGCGCCGCCGGTGGCCGCGCTGGCGTTTGGCTACTGCATCGATGCGGACCACACGTGGAAACTGCCCGGGATCGCGTTTTTCGGAGCGGCGACACTGCAAGTGTGCGCGCTTTATCTCGTGCTCGCCGCGAAGAAACGGATGGGAAAGAGCGAATGGCGGGAGATCAAAGAGTGAATGGTGAAGAGTGAAAATAGGGGCGGCGGGCGCGGCTTGGTTTCACTTTTCACCCTTCACTTTTCGCCCTTTCCCAT
>MWDT01000375.1 GCA_002070825.1 Verrucomicrobia bacterium ADurb.Bin122 | reverse complement strand
GCGGTTCCCGGATATGCAGTGGCAGGCAAGACAGGGACGGCGCAGAAACCCGAACGCGGAGGGTACGGCGACAAACGGATCGCGTCATTCATGGGATATGCTCCGGCGAACGATCCGCGCATCGCCGTGTTGGTCGTCTTGGATGAGCCCAAGACTGATGTGAAGTACGGGGGCGTGCTCGCCGCGCCGGCGTTTGCTGCGGTGATAGCGGACGTAATGCGCTACATGGAGATTCCTCCGACATATTCTGCGACCGTGCCGTCACAGCAGTCGACTTCCAGCCTCGTGACCGTGCCCGATCTGCTCGGCCTGGCTCTGCCGGCGTCGATGTCTTCACTTAAGGCTGCCGGGCTAGTGGGGAGGGCCGAGGGCGCCGGTGCGGTTGTCACCAACCAGGTGCCCAAGGCGGGCTCGCGCGTTGCGGCCGGGACGACTGTCGTCGTTTACTTTGGCCCTGAGCAGCTGTATAATCTTGAGGGCGATTTTGTGGAAGTGCCGGACGTGACTGGGAAGACTCTTAAGGAGGCCGCAATCTTGCTGGGTGCCAGAGGGCTCACGGTGCAGCCCATGGGACGCGGCATCGTGGCGCGGCAACAGCCTCTGGGCGGCGCCTCGGCAAGACGGGGCTCGGCCGTGACAATATTCCTCGAGGAATGAGCGATATGCCTGAAAAGAGCCTTGATCAGTTGCTCGCGCGCCTCGACGCGCCTGAGGTCTCAGGCGATGCGCAGGCTGTGGTTACGAGCCTCACATATGACTCACGCAGAGTGAGTGGCCCTGGCGCCCTTTTCGCAGCCTTCGAAGGGGCGCATTTCGACGGGCACCGCTTCATCGGCGAGGCGGTTCAGCGCGGTGCAAGCGTAGTGCTCGCCTCGTGCGGGCGCACCGTGGAGGTGCCCGAGGGAATCACCCTGGTGCGCGTACCTGACACCCGCCGTGCGCTTGGCGCCATCGCCCGCGAGTTCTACGGCGACCCGTCGGGGCAGATGACGGTGACCGGCGTGACCGGCACCAAGGGCAAGACTACAACCACGTACATCGTGGCCCATATCCTTGAATCCGTGGGCATACCCACGGGGCTCATCGGCACAGTTGGGTACAGAACCGGGCGATCTGTACGCCCGGCGCCCAATACCACACCTGAGGCCGCCGACTTGCAGGAGATCTTCTATGAGATGCGCCAAAACGGTCTGAATCAGGCAGTGATGGAGGTATCATCGCACGCCGTCGCACTCGGAAGGACTGCCCTGATCGACTTCGATGTAGCGGTGTTCACCAACATCGGCCACGACCATCTGGATTTCCATCGGACCGTCGACGAGTACGCTGAGGTCAAAGCCGGCCTTTTTCGCGGGCTCGGTCGGTTCGGCTCGAGGCCCGGCAAGCCGTGGCCCAAGTCGGCAGTGATCAACGCCGACGATCCGTACTCAATGAAGATGATCAAGGCATCGCGAACCGCCGGAGCCCGCATAGTTGCATTCTCGGCCAAACCGGGATCTTCGCGGGACGGCTGTGACGATTTGGCCGCGGCTGACGATATCCATATGGATCGCAACGGCACATCTTTCATTCTGCGACACGCCGCGTCAGGCGTGCACATCCCGGTCAGGTCGCGCCTTGTGGGCGCGTTCAACATCTACAATGTCCTTGCTGCTCTGGCCGCCTCGTATGAGCTGGGGGTATCCGTGGAGCAGGGCGCGGAAGCGCTCGCCAGTTTCGCCGGAGTCCCCGGCAGGTTCCAACTTGTCGACCTGGGCCAGGAGTTCACGGTCATAGTCGATTATGCCCATTCTCCTGACTCTTTGGCCAACGTGTTGGCCACGGCGCGAGAGGTCACGCGTGGCCAAGTGATCTGCGTATTCGGCTGCGGCGGCGACCGCGACCGCACGAAGCGCCCACTGATGGGCGGGATTGCGGCTGAGATGGCGGACTACGCGATCGTCACCTCTGACAACCCTCGCAGCGAAGACCCGGCGTCTATTGCCCGGGAGGTTTCGGCGGGCATGGGGGCGAACAATGGTCGATGGGCAGTCATCTTGGACCGAGCCAACGCCATCCGCGAGGCGATCGGGCGCGCGCGCCCGGGCGACTTGGTACTCTTGGCGGGCAAGGGCCATGAGACATATCAGATTTTCGCCGACCGCACCATCGAGTTCGACGATGTGCAAGTGGCGAAGGATGCTTTGAAGGAGCTGGTCCCGGGTGCTTGACTACACTCTGGCGCAGATAGCGCGTGCAGTCCATGGCGAGCTGGCGGCAGGTTCGTCCGACGCGCGAGTCGCGTCGGCCGCGATTGACAGCAGGGCTTGTGGCGCCGGAACGCTCTTTTTCGCGCTGCCGGGTGAGCGCGTCGATGGCCATGACTTCGTGGCCGGGGCGGCGGCGGCCGGTGCGAGCGGGGCTGTAGTGTCGAAAGCCCGGCCAACCGACTTCCCGGGCGACCTGCCGGGAGAGTTTGGCCTGATCGTTGTGGATGATCCCGCTCGGGCTCTCGCCGAGTTGGCCGGCTGGCATAGGCGCCTCATGAGGGCGAGCGTAGTGGGTGTAACGGGCAGCGCGGGCAAGACCACGACCAAAGACATGATCGCAGCAGTGCTCCGTGAGGGCTTCTCCGTGCTCGCAACAGAGGGGAACATGAACAACGAGATTGGTCTGCCGCTTACACTGCTTCAGCTTGAGCCCGAGCACGATGTGGCGGTGCT
>MWDT01000374.1 GCA_002070825.1 Verrucomicrobia bacterium ADurb.Bin122 | reverse complement strand
CCCGCGCCGCGACGAGAACGCCATCCGCTCTGCCGCCTACGCCCACAACGTCTGCATCATGACCACCATCACCGGCGCCTACGCCGCGGTGAACGGTATCAAGGCGCTCAAGACCCACAGCGTCGGCGTCCGCCCGATCCAAAAATATCTCGGCAACGTCGAGTTCGTCTGAGCCCACGCCAGCCGTTTCCCGCCGATGCTGATCCGCGAGTTTCACGGGTCTGTTGACGCAGAGACGCTGCTGGCCGCCTTTGGCTCCCAGTTGTACGGTTTTCTCCTCGATAGCGCCCGGTCGTCCTCAGGACGCGGGCGCTATTGTTTTGCCGGCGCGGCGCCGTTTCTGGTGTTTCGCGCCTTCGGCTCCCGTTGCGAAATGACGGACGCGTCCGGGCGGCTTCTCGTCGAGCTCGGCGATCCGTGGGCGAAGCTCCGCGCGCTGCTGGCCCGGTATCGTTTTGCGACGCCTTATTCGGATTTTCCGTTTTTCGGCGGAGCTGTCGGCTATTTCTCCTACGAGGCGGGCTCGGCACTTGAGCGCGTGGCGCCCGCATCGCCCGCCTCGCCCGCCGAGCGCGGCGAGCCCGACATGGTCTGGGGCTTCTACGAAGCCGTCGTCGTGCTCGACGCGCTCGAACGCCGCTGCCACCTGGTCGCGAGCGAGGTGGGTGGGCGCGATCCCGAGGCATTGCTGGCCGGTTTGCAGGCGCGCTTGGCCGGCGCGTCGCGCGCGGCTCCGGTTGCCCAGCCTGGCGCCACCAGTGCTCCGCGCTCGGATTTCTCCCGCCCGGAGTTTGAGGCGGCGGTGCAACGCGTGCGCGAGTACATCGCGGCGGGCGACGTGTACCAAGTTAACTTGGCCCAGCGTTTCTCGTGCGATTTGCCGTGCGCGCCGGTCGAGCTCTACCGGCGGCTGCGTGCGCGCACGCCGGCTCCATACGGCGCGTTTCTCAACTTCCCCGAGCAGCAAATCGCGAGCGCCTCGCCGGAGCTTTTTTTGGAGTTGCGAGGTCGACGGCTGGTGACGCGACCGATCAAGGGAACGCGTCCGCGCGGGCTCACCGAGCCGGAGGACGCCGCGCTGGCCGAGGAGCTTTTGCAAAGCGAAAAAGACCGGGCCGAGCTCCTGATGATCGTCGATCTGGAGCGCAACGACCTCGGGCGCGTCTGCCGGCCCGGCTCCGTGCGTGTCGACGAGCTGCGCGCGTTGGAGGAGCACCCGACCGTCTGGCACACCGTCGCCGAAATTTCCGGCGAACTCGCTGCCGGAGCGGATGCCATCGACGCGATCCTCGCGGCGTTTCCCGGCGGCTCGATCACGGGCGCGCCCAAGGTTCGCGCGATGCAGATCATCGCCGAGCTGGAGCGCGCGCGGCGCGGCGTTTACACGGGCGCCATCGGCTACCTCGGGTTTGACGGCGACGTGGCGCTCAACATCGCGATCCGCACCATCGTCTGCCGCGACGGTCGGGCGACCTACCACGTCGGCGGCGGCATGGTGTGGGATTCGGACCCAGCGGCGGAATATGAAGAAACGTTGGCCAAAGGCCGCGCGCTTCATGAGGCTCTGACGACCGCAACCTGATCGACGCACTGCATGAGCGCACCAACTCCGACACACGACGCCTGGGTGATTCTCAACGGCGCGGCGCTGCGTGCGCCCGAGGTCGCGGTTTCGCCGCTCGGTGCGGGGCTGCAACTCGGCCATGGCGTGTACACGACCCTCAAGGTGGAGGCCGGCCGGCCTGTCTTTTTCACCGAGCATCATGCCCGGCTCTCCGCCGATGCGCTTGCGGTTGGGCTCCAGCCTCCTGATCGCGATGGACTCCGAGCGCGCGTAGAGCTGTGTCTCTCGCGAAACGCCGTGGCTTGGGCGGCGCTGAAGATTCTCCTGTTTCAAGATGCGGGCCGCACGAGCGAGCTGATCGCGCTGCGCGGTCCGAGTCCGCTGGAGTCGGCGCGCGTCCGCGGATGCCGTTTGAAAACCGTGGCCGGCCCGGCGGGCTCACCGGCCACGCTTTGCCACAAGACGACCTCGTACCTGTCGCATCTGCTGGCGCGGCAGGAGGCGCAGGCGGCGGGCTGCGACGACGCGCTGTGGCTCGATGGCGGTGGCCGAATTTTGGAGACGGCTGGCGCGAATATCTTCGCCGTGGATCGGTCGGGTGACGTGCTCACGCCGCCGGTGTCGCGCGGGCTTCTGCCGGGCGTCGTGCGCGGTGCGATCCTGCGAGAGTTCCCAGGCGCGCGTGAAGTAGCGGTGGATTTGATGGCGCTGGCGGACGCGGCGGAGTTGTTTATCACCAACTCGCTCATCGGCGTGCTGCCGGTGGCGGCGGTCGATGGGCGCGAGTTCGATGTCGCGAGTTATCGTGTGACGCCGGCCGTTGCGGAGTGCGTGCGCCGGGCGGAAGCGGCGGCGTGACCGGAGTTATCCGGCGCGCTGGAGATCGGAGCGGTCGAGGCGCGCGAGCGTCTCGCTCAGGGCGACGCCGTCGATGATCAGATCGGGCGCGAGGTCGTAAATCGGTTGCACGACGAAGGCGCGTTCGCTCCAGCGCGGGTGCGGAAGCGTGAGGACGTCGTCGCTTAGGTGGAGCGTACCGAAAAAAATCAGATCGAGGTCGATGGTGCGCGGCCCCCAGCGGACGGTGCGCACGCGGCCCATGGCGCGCTCGACGGAGTGGCAGACGGCGAGGAGTTCGTGGGCGGTG
>MWDT01000373.1 GCA_002070825.1 Verrucomicrobia bacterium ADurb.Bin122 | reverse complement strand
GGCATTTCGCGATAGCCCGGCGGCCGCATTCAGCTGGTTGATCTTGGGCGATCTTGTGCGGGAGCTGTTGCCGAAGGATTTTTGCGAGGTGATCGAGCCTCGGATCGAGGCGGCGAGCCGGACGTTTGGCGACAATGCGAAACACCTCCATCATTGCCGCAGCAAATTCCGCTTCGTTTCGCCGGGACTGCACTTCTCCCCAGCTGTGTACACGGGGGACCGCCTGAAGGCCATCCAGCAGGCGCTTGTCGACGAGCGCGCGATTGAGGTGGAATATCTCAAACCATCGGAGAAAGACGCGTCTGTGCTCAGGCTCAATCCGCTTGGGCTCGTGCAGGTGGGACCGGTGGGCTATCTCGTCGCAACCGCATTTCAATATAAGGATCCGCGCCTCTATGCGCTGCATCGGATCCGGACGGTGCGGGTCCTTAGCGAGCCGGTTCAGCCGCTAGAGGGCTTTTCGCTGGATCAGTTCATCGCGAGCCGACGTATGGAATTTGGAGGCGGTGACACCATTCAGCTTCAGGCCACGGTAGATCCAGAGCTGGCGTGTTATTTGGAGGAAAGTCGGCTCTCGACAGATCAAAAGATCACGCAACCGGTCAAGGATGGGCCGTGTCGCCTCACCGCTACGGTCGCCGATTCTTGGCAGCTGCGTTTCTGGCTGCTTTCGCAGGGGGAGAAAATCACCGTGGAGAAGCCGGCGCGTTTACGGCGGGAGATAGTGGAGACTCTCACAGCCGCGCTGAAGCAATACGCGCCGGCTAATCCTCCCTGCTGAGGTCGGCCCCAACTCGTGTAGATTGCCTTGGCGTGGGGGCGGCTTCAGTGTTCGGCTGCTCTGGCGTGAAAAAATCCCGAGCCAAAGCTGCAAAACACTCCGAGGGTCGGGGGCTCCAGATGGGCACGTTTTGCGCGATGGACGGCGACACGCTCGTCCTGAACATCCTTGGCACGCCCAACGCCAGCAAAGACGCGATTGGAAAGCCCCTCGGCGCCCAGCTCCGCGTGAGCGTGACGGCCGTGCCCGTCGCCGGTCGTGCGACCGATCACATGGTCCGGTTTCTCGCGGCGAAGTTTGGCGTGGGCGTGCAGGACATCACGGTCGTTTTCGGGCGCTTTAGCATTCACAAGCAGATGCGCATACGCGCGCCGAAGCGGCTGCCCGCCGTCGTGGCCAAGGCCCTCGCAAAAGTCGCCGCGCCGGCAGCCTGACTGGTCGGAGGAGAAATCGGTCGCGTGCGCCGCGTTTTCGGACTGTTTTGCCCAAAACCTCCGATTCCCTGTCACCTCTTACTGCGCCCCGGCAACTACAAGGCATGAATCCCAACCTTTCCATGGACCATTGCCTTCCTTCTGACCTCGAACTCGTCGCCCGCGCCCGCGAGTCCGACCGCGCAGCGTTTGGCGTGCTCGTATCGCGGCATCAGGCGGCCGCCTGTTCCGTCGCCTACGCCGTGTGCGGCGATTTCCAGATGAGTGAAGACCTCGCGCAGGAGGCGTTCGTCGCCGCGTGGACGAAGCTGGGCGAGCTGCGCGACGCGACTCGGTTTCGTGCGTGGATCTGCGGGACCGCGCGCAACCTGGCCCTCGCGCATCTCCGCCGGACCGATCGCGCCGGTGGTCGGCCCCAGGAGTCCGACGCCACGCAGATCGACGATGCCCGCACGCCCGCGGCGGAGGCGGTCTCGTCCGAAGAGTCGTCGCTGGTGTGGCAGACCCTCGACGCCCTCGACGAAACGTACCGCGAGCCGCTCGTGCTTTTCTATCGGGAGCAACAATCCGTGGCGGACGTGGCCAGCGCGCTCGAACTCTCCGAAGAGGTCATCCGCCAGCGGCTCAGCCGCGGGCGGTTGCTGTTGCGCGAGGAGCTGGCCCGGCGCATCGAGGGCGTGTTTGTGCGCACGCGTCCCGGCAAGGTTTTCACCGCCGGAGTGCTCGGCGCTCTGCCGCCGATTGCGGTGGGTGTGGGGATCTCGATTGCGGGGGCCGGCACGGCCAGCGCCGCGACGGCGACCGGCGGCTCCGGCACGACTGCGGCGACGACAGGGGCGGGCCTCGCGCTCGGCCCGATCCTCGCGAGCGCGCTCATGGGCCTTGCCGGGCTCTTCGTCATTTTCCGGACGGTTTCCTCGCCGCATGTCCCGGCGGAAATCAAACGGCTCACGCGGCGCTGCGTGCTCTTTGCGAGCGCGACCTCCCTCGTGTTCATGGGCTGGCTCATCTGGTTTACGATGACGGGAGGCCGGCCCATCGAGGAGCTGGGGCTTTCGCCGGCAGTGGTGCTGACGGTCTCGATCATCCTCTTCATCGTGGTCAACTTGTTGGTCCCCCTGTGCGCCGCGCTGAAGGCCGACCGCCTGCGGAAGTTCGACCACGCCAGCCTTTGCAAGACGTCGAAGCGGTACGCGTCGCGGGCCTCGCTGCTGGGGCTGCCGCTCGTCAGCATCGCCTTCGGGCCGGACGCTGCGCGCGGCGAGACCCGCGGCGTGGCCAAAGGATGGTTTGCGATGGGCGACGTGGCGATTGGCGGGCTCGCAATCGGCGGCGCCAGTGCGGGCGTGGTTGCGATCGGCGGTGTTGGCGTCGGGCTGATTTCGCTCGGTGGAATCGTTATTGGCGGGCTGGCCTTTGGCGGGACCACGATCGGCGTCTTCTCAGTGGGGGCGTTGGCGCTCGGCTGGGGGCTCGCCATCGGAGGCTGCGCGCTGGCCCA